>JALOPT010000118.1 GCA_025453715.1 Methanoregulaceae archaeon
AAAATAAAGGTAGTAGTTCTGTTCAATTTTACCCGTCATTACCGCCTGTTTCAAAGGTGGGGCCCTTCCACCCTGCATTTAAGCGTCCTGGCTGCCCTGTTCATTCTGATATTTTTTCAATTCCGCTTCGCGTAACTCTTTTCTTCTGATCTTTCCGGATATCGTCTTTGGCAGTGACTCAGTAAATTCTATCAGTCTTGGATACTTGTAAGGCGCCGTGACATGCTTGACATGGTTTTGTAGCTCCTTTACCAGCGCATCAGACGGCTTATGTCCCGGGGCCAGCACAATAAATGCCTTGACAATCATTCCCCTGATATCATCAGGAACTCCGACAACCGCGGCTTCCTGGACTGCCGGGTGTTCGATAAGGGCACTCTCGACTTCAAACGGGCCGATACGGTACCCTGATGCCTTGATGACATCATCATCCCTTCCAATAAACCAGAAATAGCCATCTTCATCCATGTATGCCTTGTCGCCGGTATAGTAGAAACCGTTGACAAATACCTTCTTATTTTCTTCATCGTTGTACAGGTACCCGTCGAACATACCAACCGGTTTTGGTTCAGTTTTAATCGCAATCCTTCCTTCCTGGTGAATAGCCACAGGTTTTCCATCGTCATCGTGGAGTTCGATGTGCCAGCCGGGGGAAGGTTTCCCCATGGAGCCAAATTTCGGTTTCATTGACGGGAACGTTCCAATACAGAGCACTGTTTCAGTCTGACCGTACCCCTCGTAAATCGTAAGTCCTGTCGAGTCTTTCCATGCCTTGATCACTTCGGGGTTCAGTGGTTCACCGGCGCTGACGCAGTGACGGAGCTCGGTGAAGTCGAATTTATCGAGGTCAGCAAGGATCAGCATCCGGTAGATGGTAGGCGGGCAGCAGAAGGTGGTAATGCCGTATTTTTCGATTAAGGGGAGGATTTCTGTGGCATTAAACCGGCTCCGTATATCGTATACAAAAATACATGACCCTTCGAGCCATTGCCCGTATAATTTTCCCCAGGCGCTTTTTGCCCACCCTGTATCTGAAAGGGTAAAATGTACATCTGTTGAACGGACATCATGCCAGAACCTTGTGGTGACAATATGACCAAGGGGATAACTATGATCGTGGACGACCATCTTCGCTTCTCCCGTTGTCCCTGATGTGAAAAATATTACCAGCGGGTCGGTCGCCTTTGTCTTTTTCATACCGGGAAGTGCTATCAGCTTGGTCGATACTGGTGCAGGGTAGTTGAGTTCTACCGGGTAGCTGATCCATCCATCACGTTTACCATCTATTACCATGCGGCCGCAAAGCGAAGGGCACTCATCGAAAATCTCGTCGACCTTATCCGCATGTTCCATGCTGGTGATAATCATCTTGATATCTGCAGTATGGACACGGTATTTCAGGTCTTTCGGGGTGAGCATCGTTGGTGCAGGGCAGTAAACAACTCCCCGTTTGATAAGGGCAAGCGTAAATATCCACCATTCCGGAACCCGGGGAAGCATGATGAGCACACGGTCACCCTTCGATATTCCGTACTTGATAAACATATTGGCGACCTGGTTAGATAACCGCGACATGTCCCAGAACGTAAATTTTTTCTCTTCGCCGCTCTGGTTCACCCAAATCATCGCTATCTTGTTACGGTCTTTTTTAGCCCATTCATCGACTACATCAAACCCGAAGTTAAAATATTCCGGGACTTTTATCCTGAAATCTTTGTAGGTTTTATCGTAATCCACAATATTATGAACATTCAGGGTTTCCTGCTTCTCCCCTTTTCCAGGTTCTCCAGATGGGTGGACCCAGATATCCCGGTTTCCGCCATGTTTCAGGTACATGGTGCATGCCTCACTAATCCAATCAGAACGAGAAACGCCGAGATTTTCTGATGAAGCATCGATTTTTTCCGTAAGCTGGTCATCCATTGTGACTGAGTAGCGCACCATGCTGAATCGTTTCGTGGTGCACTAAAAGAGTCTTTCGATGTAATTATGGTACTACAGTGGTGGTATTATTACCTGTATATCGAACCGGATGTAGCCAGAGAAAAAATATTCATATGACAATCGTCTCTTTGAGCTCATGCAAGAACTGCAGAATATCCTTGTCCTGTATAGAAAAACCAGTTTCTCAGGTCTCCTGTTATGATCAATTAGTAAACCCTTAATCCCAGTGCCGAGGTCGGTATAATTCGTCGCACCATTCAAGGCAACTTGCAGGGAGTATTTATTTCACCTGTCAGATGCTTACCAGGAAGTTTTACCTTCGTGGTTCATCCGGATGAAAATACCAGGCCCGCTCATATCCTGCGATCGGGATAGCGCCGCACACTCGTAATTACCATACGATGCTCTCATCATACCCTGAAATCCTGGAATTAATCCGGTTGGGACGCGGGAACATTTCAGTAAATTAATATTAATACATTTTCAAGAAGAGATCATGTTCTCATCTTCACGTCAAATTATGGGTAACAAGAGGCAAATGCACGGATTTACCATTATCCTTGCAACCCTGCTTGTGATCCTGGCGCTGTTACTCCCTGCAGCTACCGCAGAAAATATCAGTGGAGCAAGTACCAACGCTTCATTAAAGGCGAGTTCGGTACCCGCCGTTACTTCATTACCGCCAACACAGCAGCTTATACCAAATACCACGATGGTAACAACGGCACCTACAACGGTTTATACACCAGTGATAAAAGCACCAAAAATTGAGTTTACTGTTACTCCTACAGATGGTATCGCACCCCTTACCGTCACGGTATATCCTGTATTCAACCCGGCTGGCGGGCCCCCGCAATATCTTATCCTTGATTTTGGTGATGGCCAGCAGTTGAATGAAACCTTGAAAACCAGCTACGAGCATACCTATCCCGTAGCCGGGAGTTATTTGATTACACTTACCTCGGTGAATGCGGGTGGAAGCAATGTAGAAACCCTGCAGAGTCCGATAAACGTGCATATCCCTGTTACCGTTCCAAGTTCTGCACCAACGACCGTGCCGACTACCGTCCCGAATACGACCGCAACTGTCGCGGTTACGATGGTAATTACAACTGCCCCGGTACAGAACGGAACCGGGTTGAATGCAACGATTCCAATACCTGTTTCATCGATGGATGTTACAATCCCGGTAAACGATACACCCTGTTTATACCCGAACCTTACCTCAGCCGATTTCAGGGCATCGCCTGTTGAGGGCCCGGCACCGCTCCGGGTGAATTTTTTCGACAATTCATCCTGTGTCCCGCCCATAGCCTGGCAATGGGACTTTGGATCACCGGTAAACCCAGGTGTTAAAACCATGCGGGACCCAATCGTGACCTATACAGATCCCGGTACCTATAACGTGACCTTGTTTGTGATCAATTCGTTTAATAATAACAGTACCAAGACTGTCAAAGGTTTCATCCGTGTCCTTCCGCCTGTCACGCCCACACCGTACCCTGTAGCTACCCCGGCTCCGACCCAGGTGCCAGTAATCGTCCCTAATTTTACTGCAAACCAGACCAACGGTCCAGCCCCGTTGTGTGTCCAGTTCACCGAGAGTTCTACCGGGCCCGCTGCAGTCACCTGGTTCTGGGATTTCGGTGACGGTACTAATGTTTCCGTGAAGAACCCTGTACACTGCTATAATAAAAGTGGAAATTATACAGTAACCTTAAAGACTGCTCCTGCCGGTGGTGCTCCGGTTACGAAGGTCAGGGAAAACTACATCATTGTTGCATCCGGTTCTGCCCCGTTACCAATGGACATTATTTTCGTGGTCGGGATCATCATTGTCATCCTCGTGGTTGTAGGAATTTTCGTAATGAAGAGAAACGCAGGCTCACATCATACACATAGCGTCAGTCATCATGATGAGACAATGAAGTCTGATCATGAATCAGCTGAGTCCAAGGGTCCAAGACACGGACGGGACCTCTGATTAACCCAATAATTAATGTTTTTATAATCCATACCCAATTTGATTACCTATCAGAAAAGTGGTCCGGCAATTACCGGCTGCAACCTGTTTTAATGAAGTATTTGTAAGGAAAAGTGAGGCAAATTCTAAAAAAAAATATCTCAGATTATCACAGCCAGCACCAGAAGCTAAAGTTATCAGAGCAATAAAAATACCAGACCGTTTGGGGATTATCTGTTCCCCAGGTATTTCCGCAACTCTGCATCACGGAGCTCATTTCTTTTAATCTTCCCCGAAATTGTTTTTGGCAGTTCGGCGACAAACTCAATTTCCCGGGGATATTTATAAGGCGCCGTCGTACGTTTCACATAGGATTTCAACTCCTTCACCAGCGTTTCGGATGGCTCATACCCGCTATTGAGCACCACAAACGCCTTTACAATTAACCCCCTGATCCTGTCCGGAGAACCTACAACAGCTGCCTCATGCACCGCGGGGTGTTCGATTAGTGCGCTCTCAACTTCAAACGGCCCTATCCGGTATCCCGAACTTTTAATAACGTCGTCATCGCGCCCGACAAACCAGAAATATCCGTCCTCATCGCAGTATGCCTTATCCCCTGTGTAATAGTAACCGTTGATGAAGGACTTGTTATTTTCTTCGGGATTATCGATGTACTCGACAAAAAGCCCGACCGGACGCGGATCGAGTTTAATCGCGATGCGTCCCTCCTCCCCTGCGGTTACCGGTTTCCCGAAATCATCGTGAAGTTCGACGATCCACCCGGGCGATGGTTTTCCCATAGACCCGAATTTTGGTTCCATGCAGGGGAACATGCCAATACAGCAGGCGGTTTCAGTCTGCCCGTAACCTTCATAAACCGGCAACCCGGTCCCTTCCTTCCACACCCTGATTACCTCAGGGTTTAGCGGTTCTCCCGCGCTGCAGCAGTGCCGGAGTGCTGAGAGGTCGAACCTGCCCAGGTCGGCAAGGATCAGCATGCGGTAGATAGTTGGTGGACAGCAGAATGTCGTGACCTCGTATTTTTCGAGCAGTGGGAGCAACTCAGTGGCCGCAAATTTGCCGGTAAAATGGTAGACAAATATACACGCCCCTTCAATCCATTGACCGAAGATCTTGCCCCATGCGCATTTAGCCCACCCTGTATCAGCGAGGGTGAAATGAAGGTCATTATGGCAGAGGTCCTGCCAGAACCGGGCAGTTACAATATGACCAAGGGGATAGCTATGGTCATGGAGCACCATTTTCGGCTCTCCGGTCGTCCCTGAAGTAAAATAAATCAGGAGCGGGTCTGTACGTCTGGTCCGTTTCATTTCAGGCATGCTTACGGTATGGTGAGAAACCGGTGCAGGATAGAGGAGTTCATAGGGGTACCCTGCCCATCCTTCAAGCTCACCGTCTACCAGGAACCTTGCCGTGAGGGTCGGGCACTGGTCGCAGATCTCTTCAATTTTATGATCCGCAGCAAAAGGGCTGGATTGCCGAACCAGGTCTGTTCGAAATAATGGTTGGATCCTCATCGCGCGATATAAAGAATACGAT
>JALOPT010000119.1 GCA_025453715.1 Methanoregulaceae archaeon
CTGCAGCATGGTCAGTTGTTCCTTGTATCCCTCCATGCTCTTTTCGGTCTCCGGGATACGGCCATAGCGGATCTCTGCCACCTTTCCGAGGTCTCCATTCCGCAGTGCACTGTCTGCCTCGAATTTCAGGCGCTCGATCTCATTTTTACGCAGCTGTATCTGTTCAACAAGGTCTTTTTCAGACTGCCACTTGGTCTTTAACCGGTTTCGCTCCTCGGTCAGGTTCCCGATCTCTTCATTCAGGCCTTTGAGTTTTCCCTGGTCTTTTTCACGCTTGATCGCTTCCCGTTCGATTTCCAGCTGGCGGATCCGGCGTTCTATCGTTTCCAGTTCTTCCGGTACCGAGTTGATCTCGAGGCGGAGTTTTGATGCCGCCTCGTCGATCAGGTCGATCGCCTTGTCGGGAAGGAAACGGTCGGAGATATACCGCTGTGACAGTTCAACGGCGGCAATAATGGCCTCGTCCATGATCCGCACGTGGTGATGGGTCTCGTATTTTTCCTTGATGCCACGGAGGATGGAAATGGCATCCAGCGTATCCGGTTCATTCACCATCACCGGCTGGAAACGCCGTTCGAGGGCCTTGTCCTTTTCAAAATATTTCTGGTATTCCTTTAAGGTCGTTGCACCAATGACATGGAGTTCCCCCCGGGAAAGTGCGGGTTTGAGGATATTGGCGGCGTCCATGGCACCTTCACTGGCACCGGCCCCGACCAGGGTATGGATCTCGTCGATGAACAGGATGATCTCCCCTTCTGCGGATATCACTTCCTTGACAACGCTTTTTAACCGCTCTTCAAATTCTCCCTTGTATTTCGCCCCGGCTATCAGGGCCCCCATGTCGAGGGAATAGATCTGCTTGGTCTTCAGGTTGTCCGGTACGTCCCCGTCGATAATCCGGTGGGCAAGACCTTCGGCAATGGCCGTTTTCCCGACGCCGGGTTCCCCGATAAGGATCGGGTTGTTTTTCGTCCTCCTTGAAAGGATCTGCAGCACCCGGCGGATCTCGTCGTTACGACCGATTACCGGGTCGAGTTTCCCGGTCCGGGCAAGGTCGTTTAAGTTCCGGGCAAACTGGTTCAGGGGATTATAAGTCTCATCCCCGGTCGGGCTGTTCACCGTCGAGCCCTTCCGCAACTGGCTGATGGCTGTTTTTAGGTCTTTTTCTGTAACCCCGGACTCCTTCAGCAACCGTGAGGTGCTATCGTTCACCGAAAGGATTCCGAGCAGCAGGTGCTCTATCGAGACAAATTCGTCCTTAAATTCCTGGGCAAGTGCGATGGCTTTCTGCAGGGCTTTTGTGGTATCCTTTGAAAGGTACTGCTCCCCCCCACCGACTTTTGGATAGGAACCGATAGTCCTGTCGAGTGCAAGGGTAAGACTGTCAAGGTTCACATTCAGCTTCTTCAGGAGGTACGGGATGACATTCTCGTCAACCAGGAGCATCCCCTTCAGTACATGCGACGTCTCGATCGCCTGGTTCTCTTTACCCGTTGCAATTTCCGTTGCTTTCTGAACGGCTTCCTGTGATTTTATCGTAAAATTGTTGAAATTCATGGTTGGTCGCCCGCTCTGATCGTTGAAATAGTATCCTGTCCGCCATCCGTTATAGCACTTACCGGGGTCCTGTGATTTCCGGTGTCCCGGTATGGGTATTTCTGGTCGTTGATCCACCCGGTCCAGGGGTATAAGGGGAAATGACTGTACGGGATGATATAATTTTTCAGAGGATTACAAGGGACAGCCCCATCCCACGATTGTTACAGGTAAATAGGTACCAGGAATATCCATCAGGCGGGGCTGTACACAAACCCCGTGGCCTATTGTATAGCTTTATACGGTTTATGGCATGTCAAGGCCAGGGATCAATAATTATCAATACATCGTGGCTTTTACAACATCTGTGTAAAAATTAACTTCCCTGCCTGCAACCCCACGTTCTGTTCTCCCCATCGGGCCTTAACCCCACAGAAAAATTGAATGTATCCCCGCGATAACCATCTGGTACAATGAATGACATCGGGAACGATACAACAGAACCGTGTACGAATGACTGGTCAAAGTCGATGTGTAACTGGAAATGGAAAGACCATATGCACTCCCACGGCTGTGGAGGCGCATTCTATTTTTTAGGCTTCCTCGGTGCACTGTATTACTACTGGACTACGTCCGCAACGATATGGGCCGGGTTTATCGGGCTCATCAAAGCGATCGTATGGCCGGCCTTCCTCGTATACGGACTTTTTAAATTCCTTGGATTGTGAACCGGAAAAACCGGCATCCTTTTTTCGGGCTTTTTAACAGTGGCGACGGCTGATACCGAATGGTATGAACCCATGACCGTTGCCTTGAGAACGTAACGATTCCTGTGTACGTTCACCACATGTACTACTTCCTTCTCCAGGAAAATGATAAATATAATTAATCACACAAATATGATAAGTATGAAAAGTAAGAAATGTGGGGCAGAGGACCTTGTGGACGAGTTGATCGCACCACGGGAGGAGAAGACCAAGCACCTGTTCGGCAGTGTCAAGGTCGGTGAACGGGGGCAGATCGTTATCCCCAAGGAAGCAAGGGAGATCTTCGGCATTAAGCAGGGGGATATCCTGCTTGTTCTCGGGGACGTGGAGCGGGGGATTGCCCTTGTGAAGGCAGATGCCCTCCAGGAATTCGCACGGAAGATCCTTGACAGTGCAAGTCAACCGGATGAATAAACCAGGGAAAAATGAGGGGTAATCATGCATAAAAACCGGACCACACATCGAAAAACCCCGCTCCGTTGGAACGGGACAGGGCCCAGGCTCTGGAACCAGGGAAAAAATGATTCACGAAAAGGGGGGGTAACGGTATGAACATTGTTGTACTCAACGGCAGCCCGAAAGGCGATATCAGTGTCACGATGCAGTATGTTGCCTACATCCGGAAGAAATTCCCGGAACACCACTATGAAACTCTCAACGTCGCCCATGAAATAAGAAAAATTGAGAACGATCCCGCAGCCTGGGACAACATTCTTGGCAGTATCCGGTCGGCAGACCTGGTCTTATGGGCATTTCCTCTCTATTACTTCCTTGTCTGCTCCCAGTACAAACGGTTTATTGAACTCGTCTTCGAGCGGAAGGCAGAGGACGCATTTAACGGGACGTATGCAGCTGCCCTCTCGACATCGATCCATTTCTTTGACCAGACCGCCCATGCGTACATCCATGCCATCTGCGACGATCTCGGGATGAAGTACCTCGGGTTCTATTCGGCGGATATGCAGGACCTCTTATCAGAGGTGGAACGAAAAAGGTTTGAACAATTTGCCTCGCTCACGTTCACCGCCGTACAGGAGAAGGTCCCTGTCCAGCGGGAGCATGCCCCGCTTGCCTGGCCGACCACCCCGTATGTCCCGGTCACACAACCAGGACCCGTTACCACCGGTACAAAAAAGGTTGTCATTCTCACTGATGCGGACGGCAGAACACCCGGTCTTACGGCGATGACTGACCGGCTCCTCACCAATTTTTCCGGTTCTGCTGAGCTGATCAATCTCCATGATGTGGATATCAGGGGTGGCTGTCTCGGGTGCTGCCAGTGCGGCTTTGACAATACCTGTGTCTATAACGACGGGTATGTTGACTTTTACAACAACAAACTGGTGCCTGCGGATATCATTATCATGGCAGGTTCAGTGCATGACCGGTACCTCTCCTCGGCATGGAAGCGGTTCTTTGACCGGAGTTTTTTCAAGGGGCATACCCCGGGACTTAAAGGCAAACAGGTTGGTTTTGTAATTTCCGGGCCTCTCCACCAGCTCCCGCACCTGAAAGAAGCCCTTTTGGCATGGGCTGACAATGGCGGGTGTCATGCACGGTTTGTTACGGATGAAGTCCCTGGCGCCAAAGAGCTTGATGCCCTGCTTGACAGCATGGCCGTTCGCCTGTTGCAGGCAGCCGAATCCGGCTATATCCCGCCGCATACCTTTTACGCGGTTGGCGGGCATAAGATATTCCGGGACAGCATCTACGGGAGGATGAAACTCGCGTTCCAGGCGGATTACCGGTACTACCGAGCGCACGGGATGTTTGATTTCCCGCAGGCCGACTTTAAAACCCGGTTCCAGAATGCGTTCCTCATCCCGCTAACGAGGATCCCCGGGTTCCGGAAAAAAGTGTTTGCCGATTTGAAACACCATATGATAAAACCCTTCCAACCGGTGCTCAAGGATGCCTGAGGGTTTCCGGTCTATCCCCTCTTTTTTCCCACAACGCCCCTTTCCTGTTCCTTCCGTCGAGCACAGCCAGTACCGATCGCAACGGGACCGTGTAATATCACTAATGAAAGCTATAGTATTCAGATTTGTTCGCGGAGGAGCATTTTTACAACAGAGGCTAGCGGTTCGAGATCGTGTTGAATCGTCTCCCACATGATCGTTGGACTTATCTGGAAATACCCATGAACCATCTTATCCCGCATTCCTGCAAATTCCTTCCATGGAACATCAGAATACCGTTCGACAATCTCTGCTGGGATCTTCTTGATTGCTTCCCCGATTACGACAAAATTAAGGGTGATCGCCTCACGGGTTTTACGGTCATCGAGGAATTGATCATATGTTATGTCTTTCGTATAGGACTGGATCGCTAAGATTGCATCGTCTATGTCTGTGAGGTAGAGTTTTACCTCTCGTTTAGACATAGATAACCTCGGATAGCACATCCTGCCTGATTACCGGCTTTAAAGAATCCGGAGTCACCAGATCCACATGGTTACCGAGTCGCTCGGAAAGAAATTCTTCGAGTTGCATAAAGTGGACGAAGCCCACCGGTTTTGAGAATTCGACGAGAAGATCAATATCGCTCCGGTCTGTCTGTTCATCGCGGGCGACTGAACCGAAAACGCCTATCCTTTTGACCGAATATTCTTTCGCCACTTCATCTTTAATTTTTGTCAATGACGAGAGGATATCCTGCCGGGTGGATCTCATGAATAGTACCTATGGTAACGTGGGTGATATACTATAATAAATATTTTAACACATTCGAATATCAGTGAGATAAAGCAGCTGGGACCCAGGCATAGACCACTTCCGCAAGGATCGGGTCGCGGATCAGGGGTTTAAGGGCTGCTTCCGTAACGAGATCGACCTTTCTGCCATACAGGTCTTCCAGGTAAAATTTTATGCCCATGAAATTATCGAATGTCTTTTCACCTTTTCTCTAATGCAACGAGTACATCGATGTCGCTTTCCGGTCGCTCCTCTCCACGGGCGAATGAGCCAAAAATCCCGATCCGTTCTACGCCGAACCTGTTTTGTAACACCGTTTCATGTTCGCGGAGAAGTAAGAGTGCATTCATACTATCGTACATGTGAAATTAGCGGGGTGGATTATTAATCCATTGACCCGAAATAGTGGATATATTTCCTTTTCCCTCATTCACTTCCCCACCCACAACGCCCCTTTCCGGTTTCGCCCATCAGATCAGGTTCAGGGGAGCGGAAGGATGATTACCTGTTTCCCGGGGTCAATGCATTAATAATCAAGAGGATGTAACTATCTGTAAAGGAACCGTTCAATGGACCTCTACGAACTGATCAGGGCGAAGCGGAAGGATATCCTTTTACTTGCAGCCAGGTTTGGGATTGAAGATATCCGAATTTTTGGTTCTGTTGCCCGGCATGAAGCCCGGGAGGGAAGTGATATTGATTTTCTTGTCGAGTTTCCATCTGGCACATCACTTCTTACGCATGCCTCATTCGAGCGTGAATTGTCTGAACTTCTCGGCTGTGACGTTGATGTGGCATCGGTTCATGGACTAAAAGAGCGAATCCGCCATTCGGTGATACAGGAAGCTGTACCGTTATGAGAGATGATCGTGATCGGCTTCTTGATATCAACGAGGCAATCCAGCGTATTTTTGAGAAACTCCCTTCAGATTAAGATGAGTTTATCCAGTCAGAACTTCTCCAGGTATGGGTACTCTATCATATCCAGATCATAGGAGAAGCTGCTAATGGGATCTCGCCTCAATTCCAGAAACAGATCCAGACAATTCCCTGGAAAGATATCATTGCTATGCGGCATCTTCTTGTTCACCAGTATTTCGGTATCGACCTTGATGAAGTCTGGAACACCACACAGCAGGATCTTCCCCATTTGAGACATGAGATTTCCCTGATTTTAAAAAATGGATAATCTCTATAGGATATCACGGAAAAGGGGATTTATCCTCCATTACAGGTATTTTATGTAAATTAATGGGAAATGGATCTTAAATCCTACTTCCCCACCCACAACGCCCCTTTCCGGTTTCGCCCATCGAGCACCGCCAGTACCGATCGCAACGGGACAGTGTAGTAATACGGTGATCATCCGCCACAATGGTAATAATAATTCATGTGGAACCCCTTTTTTCCGGTTCAACCGATTTCATTTTGAGAATTCCTGTAATGCGAAAAAAGTCTGCCGGGAATTAATCACCTCTGATCTCCAAATGGGATCAGGTCAGGGTTTTGAATTTCTTACGGTGCATCTCAATCTTCTCGTTTGTCAACCGGTCGATGGAGTCAAGGATATCAGCATTGAATGCCTCCGCGGTACGGATTAGCCCGATCACCTCATCACGGACAGGTGCAGCAGCAACATAATACTGCTTGTCAATCCTCTCGCTCTTTGCGTGCTCCAGGTCCGTATTGTCAATATCATAGATTTCTTTAAGCAGAATTATCGCAGCAGTATGGTTCTCACACCTGATACCTGTTGCAAAAAAGAGGGCAATGACAGAATAATACATGCTGTAGTATGCCATTGAGACCGACTGCTCGAAGAGGTCATTATCAAGGAGAAGTTTAGCCGAAAGAAGGTGGCTATCGGACTTTTTCAGGTAGGCCGTCTTAATCTCATCGCTCGGGGTAACAAGACGGAGGACATGTTCCTCGTGTAGTCTCTTCAAAAATGCGTTTTTCATACACTATCCTATTATATCTCTTATTTGGCTGGATTTGTGAAAAACCCCGTTTTCTCCATGTATGCCTCGACCCCTTTGACAATGATATGTTCTTTTATTATTTCCCGGATAAGGAGGTTGCTGGTATCGAATTCTCCGATTTTTACACTCAGTAGTGAATACCGTTGTTCAAGATGTTTCTTTACTGAAGGGTTGAGGGTTTCGATATAGAGATCGATATCACTTCCCTTTACTGCAAGTCCTTTTGCATAACTGCCATAGAGGATTGCAAGCGGGATTTCCGGCATTTCCAGTATTGCCTGGAATATGCCCCGGAGGGGCGGACAGGTGCTCACGACACG
>JALOPT010000009.1 GCA_025453715.1 Methanoregulaceae archaeon
TTGCAGTACGATAATTTATCCGCACAATCAGTATCCCCTGCACTACAGCCGGTTAAAGATGAAATCCTGGCTGCAATTCAGGACGAGATTAACGGTACGAGAAAATTGAGAAATATTGCTGTTTCTGACAGTGAAATGATGTCCGGGGCGTCGAAGGATTACCGGGATGCAGCGGACAGGTTATTCCGATCGGCAAATACTCACCTGAATAACGCGCAATCTAAAATTAACGAGTTAAATAACCAATAAAATAGTATTTTTTTAGTGCAGAATTACCCGGACACCTCGTTTTTTTATAGTTAGGGGGGGTCTTATTCCGCGTATTTTCATCCGCGATACTAACTTTAACCGGATACTAGCAAACAACCTCTAAAAACTGGTCAGACCAAGGGAGATTGAAATGGTTTGCAGCTCGACCGGGGAATATTTATGTTAATTAATGACTCTCAACTGTTGAATTAGCCTTATTTTTACTTTATTTTTTATAATAATGCATAAATTAAGATTTTTCAGGTGCGTAATAACTGGATTCCATTTGCGTGTTATCCGATCAACAGGTGTCCCGGAACATTGGATCTGCAATTGCGGGGAAAACCGGATCAGATGGATAAAAATCATGATTGTAAGCTCAAAAGATCATACTTATATTATATAGCATCATATGGTTTATAGCGATTGTCATCTGTTCCATTAAACTTCAAAATGGAGATTTTTCAACATTTTGATAAAAAATTTCGCACCAAATAAATTATTCAGGTCGATGCCAGGCTACTTTTTCATTCGGAAATTGGATGAGGTGAGAAATAAAAAACCGGCTCCGCTCTACGTATTTCCAGTTGGAGTGAATTCAACAGAAGCAATTTTTTTAAAAATCTGGGTAAAGAATGCATCAATCGGGGAAGGAAATCTCCTGTGAGAATAGTTATTTCCAAGGTCATTAAACAAAAAATCCCGGCTGATCATCAATTGGCATACACAATTGGTCCCCCTTCTTTTTAAAAGCCCATATCGCCTGATATATGCCATAAACGGATATTTCATTATTGTTATGGTTGAAATTGCTTCGGAAAGGGGTGAATCCACGTGTAATGATAATAGAAATCGAAAATGCCAGCCCGTTGACGATAAACCAGGTATAAAAAAACCTAGGATTTCATCACGGTAGCGACCCTGGTTGAGATAGAGACCAATCAAAATACCATGGATTAATGAGATTTATGGAAACCAATTCTAAATAGTATTTTATTTGGTAGTGGAGAGGGGGGTGGAGCAGAACACCGGGAACTGTGAAACATTTTGGAGTGATCCGAATAGAAAATGGATTGTATAACATTTCTATAACCTCCGTTTCCCCGCTTTTTACATCTTAATAGGTCATCGTCGGACCAGGATCATTTCGAAATACCGCATTCGCCCAGGGTTTCGGCTGGCAGTAAGGCACCTGGTTTTGGTTAGGGCAGGAAATTGGCCCCTCGTAACGATTCTTCAGATCCCTTGGGATGGAATCAGATAATAAACCGGACTGCTACTAAGTGAAACCGGTCTTCTCAGTGAAAACCCTGGCAGAATTCATTCTGGCTGGTTCCCGGGATCCGTTCGCTGACTATTTTTCCCTGGCAGCAGGTTACTACCAGGTTTATCCGGTTCATCAGACAGGGGAAAATATTGCTGGTAGACTCGTTTCCGCTCATCCAGGTCAGTATGAAGATAGATCTCCGTGGTCTTGATAGATGAATGGCCAAGGTTTTCCTGGACTACCCGGAGATTTTTTGACCTGCGGAAGAGCTCGCTCGCATAACTATGCCGTATCTTGTGGGGGGTAATTCCCTCTGGAGCATATTTTTCAAAGATGTGCTGGACAGTCCGGGGAGAGAGATGGTGTCCCTGCTGTCCGACAAAAAGCGGCCCCTCAATCCGGTTCCCGATAAAAGGCTCCATCTCGCGGAGCGTTTCGGGGTCAACAAAGACAGTACGTATCTTGCCTCCCTTCCCTTTAATCCTGATTGTCTGTTCCTCGAAATCGATATCCTCGATATTCATATTGCAGAGTTCTGATATCCTGACTCCGGTGGCATAGATTGTCCGTACAATCAACTTTTCCCTGGCATCGGGAATAGAGGCGATCAGTCGTAGCACCTGGCTGTGTTTCAGGTACCGTAGTTCCTGTTCCTTGATCCTTGGCCTTTCAATTCCGAACATCGGGTTGGCTGGAAGTGCCCCCTGGGTATAGAGGAACCGGTAAAACGAGGTAAGCGTCGAGATCATCCGGTGAAGTGTTTTTGGTTTGTACTTCCGGACCGAGTTCATGAAGGTTAGGAAATCAGTTAACATCACGGGTTCGACCTCTACATCCGTGTCGAGCCGGGCATTCGCATAGTCCTTCCAGAGGTTTTCGAGTTTCTCAGGGTTACTGTTTCTCCGGAGCCACAGGTAGTAGGCAAACTGTTTCACCACCTGCTCGTAACTGATGATGGTCCGGGGGGAATAATTCCGCATTCGGAGGTAGTATTCGTAGCGATTGAGCCACTCCGAGAAATAACCACCCTGCATGGTCTATTCTTTATTCAGGACACATATAAAGGTTTTGCGTAGAATACCTATTCTGCGCAAGTACGTTTTCACCAGATTGTTTCTAAGGATAATCTGAAAATGATATGCTGAAGTTGAGATGGTCTCATCGATCAGTACCTTTCGAACCGATGCCGGACTACTTTTTTTCATCTACTCTTGGCAGGAAGTTATGATCAGGTAATTGTATTAGCCTGAAAAACCAGTGAAAAATAAACGATTTTGCGAGGCTTTTAATCGCGTAATACCCGCCCTTATAACAAACCCCCTTGTAGTAACCCTATTCAACGGGCTTATCCTGCATTTAAAGACCCCTACATTGTTTTTCATATCTTTTTGTTAGATCCTGATTCTGTCAGGTATACTATAGAACATATCATCATAAGACCGGAGATGTTGGATCCGAATTTCAGGTCACTGAATAAAAATTAGGTGACTAGTCAATAAAGGCCATACAATTTTTTTCTGACTCATGATTCAAAAAATGTAGTTAGAATTGGAAAATAGACGCTCTTCGGGGCATTGCCTCCATCCCTACTGCAGACCCCTCAAATTGGGATAGTTCCTGGACTGTTGAACTGTCTCAAAATGAAAGGATTTCCAAAACCGGATACCATTTTCTCCTGATTAACGAACAAATATGTATTTTCGTGGTTCCAACTGATGAATCACTAAAATTATTTCACCACATAAAAGTGTATTATTCCGAAACCCAATCAGTATTTTCAATTTTATTACCGGGCCCCTCTGTAAAAAGAGGAACGAGTATGATTGAATAATTTTATCCTGATTTTCCCCGGATATCCTAGAAGGATGGTGTGATTTGTACTTTTTTTGGCTAGTTGAAGTGGTAACACGAGGGCAGACCTGACAACCATGGGCCCCGATTATACTGAAAAACTCCGGAGATACCGCAACCGGAACAACAATAACCGGGATAAAACAAAACCAATTCCTGTGCACAGCGATTTTTTTCAACCCATGTGATCATCATCTTGCATAATCTATGATTTTGTCTTTGAAAAACACAAAGACACTGCTGAAAACGTTACTTTATTCGTTTTCGTGAATAAAGATTGACTATTATTCATTATTTGGACAGGTGCGATTAGACTTGCTGTATTATCCTGGGGAAATATGTATAATCTTTCACTACTGGGTCTAATTATAAACCGATGTTAGGGTATAGATATACCTGCTCTGCGGCTCACCAATTCAGCCGTTAGTCTATACCCCCGTCGAGTTATCATAATGATGCCATTCTTTACCAGACATATCGTTTAAAATCTAGATGTCACCATTTTCCAGTTCCACATGTTCAATAACCGCCGCGGCCGGTGCAACAACAAACCCAATGAGTATGAGGCCAAGGATTAGACACAGCGATATTTTTCGACCCATTTGATCATCATTCTCCTTTTGCGCAACATGGCTGATAAATATCGTTGGCTCCATTACTGGATTAACATTCTATAGTTGGAAACGGTAATTTGGTGGAAAAGGCCGGGTAAAACACAGAGAAAGGTGAGAGTTGGATTGCGAGACAAGATCTCACATGGTGGAATTCAAGTCATATGGCCTCGCAGCATTTTTTGGAAACGGATTTGATTCAGAATATACTGGCCACGTAAATAGGCTATATTTCCACAATGTAGAATAAGATTCACGATTTAGATAAAGTGTTCCTGCTGATACTACTGGCACTAATAACAGACCAATTTAACCAAGGCAGTTAACATTTTTATGAATAATCCCTTTGGTATAGATAGTTGGTTTCCCCCATTACCCATACCAAAGTCACTACCAACAACTTTCAATGCTAATTACCCTCCCGGTTATCGCATCTATTGTAACCCATCTGTTTGCATGGATCGGGACATCGATAATTTCTCCTGTCCTGGAATTGAACCATTGCTTCACCCCGATCGCGTTTGGATCGGTCGATACCCCTGATAATGATACAGTCCAAACGGGTTTTTTCATTGTGTATTCGTTACTTCTGAAGTCGTACGTGATCTTTTTAGTAGTTAACGTCGCAACAGGATCAGAAGTAAAACTGATATTGCTGACACATATTATTGCGATTTGAATAGCTTCCTCTTTTGTTATATACGATGGATCCATAGCAGGGGTCACAATTGGACTTGGAACGGCAATGCTTCCGGAAATTCCTCCATTATTCGAAGTGGGATTGGGAAGGATCGTGTTTGGCCATTTTGAATCTAAATCTGTGAATGGAATGGTAATTGGTGTAACTACTGTAGGCGTGGGCGTGGAGTTTACCCTTGCTATGGTCTTAATGGTCCTCTGGATTGACCCATAGTTAATGATTTTTCCTGCGAATACGGCAGGGACAAATAGTATTCCGATAAGTGTTATGATGGAAAGAATCGCAATGTAATAATTAAAAGATCTATGGACTATATTCAAGGATAATCCCCCATTATCGATACTAAGTCACGTTGTATAATATATTGTCAGGATGGGGAGGGTTCAATGAATTATTACCTCGGATGTCTCTTCAGATGGTTCACCATCGAGGTATAAAGGGAATCATGTATCATGCATATTGGGATTGGGAACCAGTTGAGACATTCACTATCAAGCCTCCGATCCAGCCGATCTCGCCCACCACGATAAAATTGTCATGCTTGTCGAGCGGATTCTCGATCTCAACAAGGACTGGCCAGGAGCTGACCACTGGAATGAAAGGGTACCATGATTTTTTAGGATTATTGTCTCAAAATACCTGATATAATAACTTTTTTTTAGGAAATGAATCATAAATCAACGAAATATTTAATTCTAAAAGCGTACCTCATTACCTAAATAAACCACATGTTGCTATATAAGAAAAGGTATATTTTTAAGTCCTCCCATCCTACCCTAGGTCTAATGGACGAGCCCGAACCTGTACCGGAGCCCGGTCCTGGTTTAATCTCCGGACAACCAGATAACGAAACGCCGGCGATAAACCCGGAAACAATTTCACCGGCTGTATCTGAGGATGAACCAGTACCCGGTCCTGATAAGGTATCAGAAATTTCACCCGCGATTATCCACACCCGGGGCACTGAGCCGGTAGAACAAACAACATCCGAAGCAATACCTATCCGGATCCCTGAATTAAGCACCCGGCCGGGTTCAGTGCAGGGAAAGAACCTGAGCAAATACTCCAAGTTTAAGAAAGTAGACGGCGCGACATACCGGAGAGTCAACGAATTTCTCAGGAAACGTACGTACATCACCGCCCGGGAATGGGCACTTGCCAGGCTCTGTACTGATTTCAGGACACGTGGCGGGGCAGAAATGACATTCATCGGACAACACCTCCCCGAACTGGTCCCCTTTATGCAGGAACCCTATACCCCCCAGGCAGTCAACCAGGCACGGAATTCCTTTAAAAAGAAAGTGAACAAGGCGGGTGCCACCTTTTTCTACGGTGCAATGTGCGGTTTTTTCACCCCTGACGAACTCGACGACATGCTCTTTGAGTCGAGCGAAGTTGCCCGGTTCCTCCTCGAAGTGGAGGGGACATCGCTTGACATCGACGAGGAGATCGACATCGAGGACCGGATCACGAGAGTTATGAGAGGGGTTGGCGAGGCTGCACGTATCATGCTGGAAAAAAGGGCAGCCTCTGATCTGGCAGAAAACGAGGGGGAAGACCTGCCCGGGCGAAATACGCAGGCAAATCCACTAACAGAAATTTCTGGTCCGGATGAAACCGGGGATAGTGACCAGGACCCGTGAAACCGACTCATTTTTCTATTTTTCCGGATTGGATAGCGCCGGATTAACCGTTACCCGTAATGGAAAACAGAAGATATTTTTAAGTGCCGGTTCCTTGAGGTAGTATATGAAACCAGGGGCGTTTTTTTTCGCCACATTATTGATTAGCGGGATCATCCTGTGCGGCTGCATGGGATCACCCACCAGCACCAGGTCAAAGGACGCAGTTATCGGGGTACTGGTCCCCCTTACCGGGGACTGGAGTTCAAAGGGACAGAATTTCAATGCCGCAATTGCCATTGCGGCTGAAGACACAAACGCAAACCTCGCATCAACCGGGTCCGGGAAAAAGGTCCGCCTGCTCGTTGAGGATACCGGGACAGATCCTGCAATTGCAGCGGAAAAGATAAAGAAATTGCAACAGGAAGGTGCGAGGATTGTCGTTGGACCTGCAACAAGTGCTGAAATTGCCGGTGTAAAAGATTGGGCAGACCAGAACGGGGTTATTATTATAGGCTATGGTAGCACTTCCCCGGCACTCTCCGTTCCCGGTGATAACGTATTCCGCTTAGTACCGGATGATGCGAGACAGGGGGAGGCAATGGCGGGATACCTTGAGAAGTCAGGAATCAGGGTGCTTATTCCTGTGGTCAGGAATGATACATGGGGTAAAGGCCTGTTAGACTCAACAAAATCCAGTTTCGAGCAGAAAGGGGGGGTCGTTGTGAAAGGGTACCTATTCGAGCCAGGTACCCGGGACTTTACACCGCTCCTGGAAGACCTGTCTGCACGGGTAGAATCAGCAGAATTAATGTATGACAATAAGTCAGTGGGGGTGTATGCTATTGGATTCGATGAAATGGTGCCGCTCCTTTCCGGTGCTGCAGGTTATCCTCCTCTTGCAAGCATATCATGGTTCGGGAGTGACGGGTCTGCTAAAACTGGCGCCCTGACAAAAAACGTATCAGCTGCACATTTTGCAGAGATTACGGGATTTTATAGCCCTGTTTACGGCGAAGAGGATGAATCCGGGGGATTTTTAGATGTTAAAGACCGTATCCGGGCTAAGACCGGGGTTCCGGCAGACCCGTATTCCCTGGCAGCATATGATGCAACGGCCATTGCTGCACGTTCGCTCCTGAATTCCGAGGATACTTCGTATGACCAACTCAAGAAGGCCGTCGAACTGACTGCCGGTTATTATTACGGTGTCACCGGGTGGACGAAGTTTATTGAGTCCGGGGACCGGGCATATGCAGTCTACGGGTTTTGGACCGTGAAAACCATAAATGGTACTCCGGAATGGGTACAGGTCGCCAGGTTCAGCAGCGACCCGGGCCAGCCGGGCCACTTCACCTGATTTTTTCCGCAGCATGGATATCCCGGCTTTTTTTCGTCAGACGAGAGAAAGAGTAGGACCGGGTGAGACCATCTTCCACTATCAATCCCTTAATCCGGCCCAATTATCGACACCTCACAAAAGCTAACGGTGTGAATACACTTGACCACTCACGGCCGAACATATTTCCGTTAAAATGGAGATATATGGTACGAAACGAACGGGATACACATTACCAGGCTGGTCTGGTACAGGTAAGAATACCATTCTATCCCCCGGAGTCAACAGGAATGGCTGCAGAAAAATTACAAAAACGACTATTCGGGACAAACGGTGTGAGGGGCATCGTCGGAAAGGACATGACACCCGATCTTGTCCTCTCAATCGGTCTCGCGTTCGGATCAATGAGAAAAGGCCGGATTGCAGTCGGGAGGGACTCACGGACCTCCGGCGAAAGTCTCGCGAATGCTGTAAAAGCCGGCCTTATGGCAGCGGGATGTGATGTAGTCGATTGCGGCATGCTGCCAACACCAGCCCTCCAGTATCTCGTGATGCACCACTTCGATGGCGGCGCGATGATCACCGCTTCGCATAACCCCCCTGAATACAACGGGGTAAAAATTATCGAACCCGATGGTACCGAAATGGGAGATGAACAGACAGTACTCCTTGAAGAGCGGATATTTTCAAGGAATTTTGAGATACAATCGTGGGAGCATGTTGGTTCAGAGACGAAGGCCACCCAGATGGTCGACTACTATACTAATGCAATAATCCGGTCAGTGCCGGAGAATATCGGCAACAATCTGTCAGTCGTGGTCGACCCGGGGTGCGGGGCCGCCTCGGTCACCACACCAAAAATCCTGACCGGGCTCGGGTGCCGGGTGTTCTCAATTAACGCCCAGGTTGACGGTCATTTCCCGGGGCGCCTCCCGGAACCCTCGCTTGAAGGGCTTAAAGGGCTGGCAGGCCTTGTCAGGTCAACAGGATCTGCATTCGGGGTTGCCCACGATGGAGATGCCGACAGGGCAGTCTTTGTCGATGAAAACGGCCGTTTCATCGAAGAAAACCAGGAATTTGCCCTGGTTGCGGATTATATCTGTAGCAGGCGTAGCGGGGTTGTTGTCACACCGGTCAGTTCGTCCCTGCTGGTGGAGACCATTGTTAAAAAACATGGAGGTTCTGTCGTTTATACACCTGTTGGAAGTATTTACGTTGCAAGGACTATGAGGGAACTTCTTGAGAAGGGTGAAAATGTCGTATTTGGAGGGGAGGGAAATGGCGGCCTTATTTTCCCTGGTCACCAGTTCTGCCGCGATGGGGGCATGACAGCGACCATCATGGTAGCAATCCTTGCCCAATCGGGACTCCCGTTATCAAAACTTATTGATCAACTGCCCGTGTTCCACATGATCAAAGAAAAAATCCAGACCGACAACCCGGACCGCCTGATCAACCACCTGGCAGAGTCCTGCAAGGGGTACACTATTGACCGGACTGACGGCCTGCGGATCACAAAAGGCGACGCCTGGGCACTTGTCAGGCCATCCGGTACAGAACCACTGGTACGGGTGATGGTCGAATCGGCAGTGAGTGACTCGGCAAGGAAGTTTTACCAGGAATTAATGGGTTATGTCCGCCAGTTATAACATTTTTATTCGTTCCGGCATATTTTCCCAACAAATCAAAGGGTTCCGTTGAGACTGGTATGATAATCAAGGTCCTTGATTCCAGGATATCTTTCAACACAGCATTCAAAAGAGAAACTCTAATATCACAATTATCCAAACTCAAACTATCATAAGAAAGGACTGTTGAATTTTGTGATGTTGCCGGACATGACAACGATTCCCGTGCACATGGGTTACCTGGTCTCCCTGCGCGGGGAAAACCGCCTGGTGAAGGGATATTGTAAAACAAACTCCATCCGAAACCCTCATTTCTTTGCACCCGGGGATGTTTTTTCGAGTAATGGTCCAAACCAGGAGAATGAATTGTCAGATGCGATTGAATTATTTCCGGAGTATGGAGAGGATCTAATACCGGGGTTTTTGGATTATGCAGACAATTGAAATCCACGTATCGGGGAAGGTCCAGAAAGTCGGGTTCCGGAGTTGCGTGAAAAGAATTGCTCAGAAGCTGAACATCCGTGGCGAGGTGATGAACCTCCCGGACGGTTCAGTCCGCATTATTTCAACCGGAGAAAAGATTGTACTTGACAAGTTTGTATCAATGATTTATGGCTGCCCTCGTGCGGTCATCAGGGATATGAAGGCCATTGACCGGGAATTCCATGAGTTTAATGAGTTTACCGTAATAAAACCAAATACATGATCGTTTTAAGGTCTCTTTTATCGGGTTCGATTTTCTATTCTTTTCTTTCAGACTGTCGAAAGAGATCATAGAGGTATTCTCAGGGGATGAATCGAACATTTTTCCATTTGGAGTAGGAAAACATTAAAAATCTTAAAATTCTTGTATTTTAGATTTATAACCAAGATTTAACGATATATTATCCCTGTTCCCTTGCACCAGGCTATTTATATAAACTATATGATGCTATATGATGACATGTATCGCCTGCTATTTCAATGGACGGGCCTTTCAAACAGGCAGGAGCGATTTTAGGGCCCTCATACCTTTTATATATACCATAGGTACGAATAGCCGGGTCCCATGGTGTCGTTACAAGGTACACATTCTACACCGGGAGTAAGAATTTATTTATTGAAACTAAACGTCTTAAAAATGCAAAAAGGATAAGAAAATTAATGGAAAGAAAGATCAACGCTCAATGATATAGTCAGTTTTTTGTTCAAGGGATTGACGAAACGCTGCTACCTGCCGGTCAATTACATCCTGGTTGATAGTTGTGTGAAACAGCCGGATAAGCGCTCTCATGCACGGGTCTGACAGGATACACCGGGCATGGCTACACTCGTAGTCCTGTTCATGCAAGTCTTCCTTTATGAACCGGATCGCTTCACGGTCGATCATATCTGTCTTGAAGGGTTCCATGATATCATAAATAAGGGACGATTGCCCCCTGTTTAACATACCAATATCGGGGTCAAGGCTGGCACCGGTCACCGAGTACATAACATTTCCAAAAAGCATCGCATACCCGAATGCAAAAATCGCGTTCACCGGGTCATGGTAAGGCCTGGAAGTCCGCCGTCTGAATCCCAACTCCGGGGGGAGTACGCGGGAAATGACTTCGTAATACATATCGGTAGTCAGGCGCTCAATCCTCCTGATCTCGCTGATTTTTACAAGGTATTCCAGTTCATCAAGAGCGTTTGAAAAGATATCCAGTTCACCCTCATAAAAAAGATTATGCCCTGCAGTTTCACCAAGTCTTCCTATAAGAAGGGTTTTTGATCTCATGGAGGATCGTGCAATCGATACCGCATACTGGTAATTTGGTATAGTTTTCTGGATTTCTGAGAATTTAACCTCTTCCGGGTTATTGAACGGGCGGATCGTACCGATGGGTTTGCCATCTGGTTCAAAAAATGACAAGCGGGCCCCTTTTTTAATAAGGTTTGCAATTACAGGCGTATGGAGCGTGTGGCCACCAATAACCACGAGGTGGCGCACTGACTCAAGCGGGTATTCCTCGATAACTCCTTCTTTTTGTACAAACAGTGTGTTCCGTGTCGATTTGATATGGGCACCGAAACCGGCCACTACAAGCCAGGGGACATCCACGAGATTCCTTTCCTAAAAAGCCAATATTCTGCCTCTATATCTATTAAAAGTGCGACTCCAATAAATTAAGGCATCGTTTTTTTATACCACGGGCTACCAGAAACTGGCAATAACAGGTCGCTGGACCATCAACCGTATCCTGCACCTGGCGATGATACCGACATAATATCAAATATCGGCATGCGTCACCGGTTCGGGACGCCTGAACACGAAATAATGCACGGATATCACCAGCTATGCCAGGTTTTGACAAGCTTTTATACACGCCGCGATAATATTATTTCAGGATATTAACCGAAATCCGGCAGGATTTGGCAGATAACTACATTGGGTGAAGGAATGAGAATCCGAACAACAGCCGGGAGATCATCTGCAGGCAGATCGGTTCCGGGAGGAAGAGGCCAGTCATGTTCTGGGATAAAGTAAAAGAAACGCTGGCTCCGGATGAGCTGGCAAAACTTCAGCTGAAACGGCTGAAGAAGACCTTTAAAAGCGCTGAGAATATTGAATTTTACCGGAAACAATTCGCCGAAGCAGGGGTGCGTTTCTCCGACATCCATACCATCGATGATGTCAGGAAGCTTCCGTTCACCAGGAAACAGGACCTGCGTGGCGGGTACCCTTTTGGTTTTTTAGCAGTGCCGCTTAAAAAGGTGGTCCGAATCCACACAACCTCCGGGACAACGGGTAAACCTACCGTTGTCTGTTACACAAGGAATGACCTGGATGCCTGGGCGGAGCTCATCGCGAGAAACATGACCATGGTTGGACTCGGTGAAGATGATGTGTTCCAGAACATGGTCAATTATGGCATGTTTACCGGTGGCCTCGGTTTCCACTACGGTGCTGAAAAGATCGGGATGACGGTAATCCCGAGCGCAACGGGTAACACCACACGACAGATTGAGATGATCCAGGACTTTGGTGTAACAGCGATCCATTGTACACCCAGTTATGCCATGCACCTTGCCGAGGTTGCAGAAGAGCGGCATGTAGAATTTCCTTCTTTAAAGACGGGGATTTTTGGTGCCGAACCATGGTCTGAATCGATGAGGGCAGAGCTTGAAGAAAAACTCGGGGTAACAGCCTATGATTCCTACGGCCTTTCTGAATTATTCGGGCCCGGGGTAGCCTTCGAATGCAATGAGAGGGACGGTCTGCACATATGGCATGACTACTACCTGGTAGAGATAATCAACCCGCAGACAGGAGAGGTACTGGGTGATGGGGAGCGTGGAGAACTCGTTGTGACCCCCCTCTTAAAGGAGGCGATGCCACTGGTCAGGTACAGGACAGGAGACGTGACCTTCAGGATGGAAGATGGCTGCCTGTGCGGGCGCATGCAGAAAATCGGCAGAATTACCGGCAGAAGTGACGATATGCTCGTAATCCGGGGTATAAACGTCTTCCCTTCACAGATTGAACATGTACTCCTTTCCCTACCCGAAGTGGGTAACCAGTTCATGGTGTATATCGACCGGATGAATCATCTTGACGAAATGTCAATTGAAGTCGAGATGAACCGTGAATATTTCCACGGCGAACTCCAGGACCTGACCCGGATCCAGGCAAAGGTCGTGAAGTCCCTGCGTGACGTGCTTGAACTCAGGACATCTGTTAAACTGGTCGAGCCAGGTTCACTCCCCCGGTTTGAAGGGAAAGCAAAACGGGTCATCGACCGAAGGGGTGAGATGTAACATGGCCATGTGGGACCACCAGGTTGAGGCAATGCCGATGGAGGACCTGAAAAAACTCCAGTACCGCCTATTGAAGACACTTGTATACCGGTTGTACAGCTTTTCACCGTTCTATCACGAGCGGATGAAACAGGCAAAAGTCCATCCCGATGACATAAACGCGCTTGAAGACGTAAAAAAACTTCCCTTTATGTATAAGGCCGACCTTCGCGATAATTACCCGGACCGGCTTTTTACTGCCACCCGTGATGAACTTGTCCGGTACCACGTATCATCAGGGACAACCGGTAAGCCAACCGTGGTCGGATATACAAAAAATGACCTCGATAACTGGACTAACTCGCTTGCACGAGGTCTTGTATCGTGCGGGCTCGGACGTGGCGATGTCATTCAGGTCAGTTACGGGTACGGGCTGTTTACAGGGGGTCTCGGCCTCCATTATGGCGCAGAGCGGATTGGCGCCACGGTCCTCCCTACGAGTGTCGGGAATACCGAACGGCAGATCGAACTTATGCAGGACCTGCATGCGACCGCAATCTGCTGCACACCATCGTACCTTCTCCACATGGGGGAGGTTGCAGAGAAAATGGGTGTAAGCATTAAAAAAGATACAGACCTTACTACAGGTATCCTCGGTGCGGAACCATGGACTGATGTAATGCGGTCACGGATGCAGGAATGGCTCGGGATTAAGGCATATGACGTCTATGGGACCAGCGAACTTTCAGGCCCCATGTTCATCGAATGCACTGAGCAGAAAGGATTCCATGTATGGTCTGACCTGGCACTCGTTGAGGTACTTGACAGGGATACCGGAGAGACATTAGTCCCGGGTGAGGCGGGAGAACTCGTGATTACCATGCTCCAGAAAGAGGCACTCCCGATGATCAGGTTCAGGATAGGAGACGTATCAGTCCTTGACGATGAACCATGCCGGTGTGGGCGGACCCACCCGCGGATCCGGCGGATACAGGGCAGGGTTGATGACATGCTGATTATCCGGGGAATTAACGTATTCCCATCCCAGGTAGAGCATACATTGATGTCGATTCCCGAAGTCGGACAGCATTTCCAGATCGTGGTCGATCGCAGGGGTGCTCTCGACGATATGCTCGTACGGGTCGAGATCTCAAAAGATGCATTCTCGGATAAAATTAACGACCTGATGCAGATCAGGTCCAAAGTCGAGCATAAACTCCGGAATGCTCTGAATGTTGGTGTAAATGTAGAACTGGTCGAGCCAGGATCATTACCACGGTTTGAAGGGAAATCAAAGAAAGTTATTGACAGGAGGAATCTGTAACCATGGACGTAAAGAACTATATCATCAGGCAGATCTCGGTGTTCTCCGAGAACAAGCCAGGGCGGCTGGCATCAATCGCAAAGGCATTCCAGGAGGAGAAGATTAACATCCTCGCGTTCTCCATCGCCGAAGCAGACGGGTTCGGGGTTGTGCGTGCACTGGTCAACCTGCCCGACAAGGCATTTCAAAAGCTCACATCCCTTGGATATAACGTCGCATTTACTGACGTGATCGCAGTAAAAATGAAGGACGAACCGGGCGGTCTTTTTGAGATTGCAGAGCTCCTCGGAGAAGCCGGGATCAATATGGAATATGCCTATGCATACAGTGGGAAAGAAGCAGCAGTACTGATTATCAGGGTTGACCATGTTAATGAGGCGGTCACCCGCATCCTCTCAAAGGGTGGGACACTGCTGGAAGCTAAGATCTTCAGCTGACGAGTATCCCCGTGCAGGACCCGGACTACCTCTTTTTCTCCCACTTTGTCAGTGCTGATACCTGTGACAAGGTACTACCGCGACGGATCTCTTCCCTTATCCTCTCTTCGGTCTTTTTCACCTCGAGTGCACGTCGGGCAACTTCATAGGCGCGTTCCTTCGGCACCACGACAACCCCGCTCTCGTCCCCGATTACCCAGTCACCCGGCCTTACAATCTGCCCGCAGCATGAAATCTCGGCATTTATCTCTCCAAGTCCCTTCGGTTCGCCGGCATTCGGGACAGTTGCCTTTGCAAAGACCGGGAATTGCAAACGCCTGATATCGTCGATATCGCGCACAGCTCCATCGATTACCACACCCGCGATTCCTTTTGTAACACAACTCATCGTGGCAAGCTCTCCCCAGGGTGCGACATGGGTGCCTGCATCATTATTGATTACAATAACATCACCGGGAACCGCCACATCTATTGCCTCGACGGGTTTTGCCCAGTCCCCCGCAAACGTCTGTACCGTAACTGCGGGTCCAATCATTTTTACATCCCCGCAAAGTGAAAAAATACCGTTCATCGCACCTTTCCGGTGCATTGCATCAGAAATGTTTGGGGTTGAGACCTTCTGGAAGATCCCCCGGATATCCTCTCCAGCCAGGCGATCCTTTATTACTACCTCACCAGGCGAATCAATTGATGCCCGAATACGTGACGTGCTTGATTTCACATCGGCCGAGCGGGAGATCCACCCGCCAACAATCACAATATCAGCACCTGACCTGACCGCTTCTGCTGCTGTGCCACTATCAAGCCCACCAGCAACCGCGATTGGTATCGTGATGTTTCCGGCCAGTGATAGCAGCAGTTCGATAGAACTTTTTCCGACCATCTGCTGGTCAATCCCGACATGGGCAACGATTATATCGATACCCAGGGCCTCAAGCTCTTTTGCCCGGGCTACCGGGTCACGTGTATTAATAAGGTCTGCCATCAGCCTGACACCAAACACGGAAGACGCCCTCACGGCATCTGCGATGACTGCATCATCCGCATCTCCAAGCAGGCAGACCACGGTTGCGCCAGCCTTGGCTGCCATTTCAACCTCCATCGCACCAGTATCGGCCACCTTCATATCGGCGACGATAACATGGTCCGGAAACTGTTTTGACAGGGCCCTGACTGCTGCCATCCCCTCGCTTTTAATAAGGGGGGTGCCGGCCTCTATCCAGTCAGCACCGCCAAGAACGGACTCTTTCGCAATTACCAGTGCCCGGTCAAGTTCTAAGAGATCGAGCGCTACCTGCAGAACAGGCCTCTTCATCCAAGAGGAATGTGAACTGCGTGATGTTAAGACTTACTTTCCGATTGAATTCAAAGTGGGCCCATTCACTCGTCAACCGGGTTGCCGCCAATTCACCACATATGGATGATGTTGTTACAGCAGGGACGGGGCTCAGACGCAGGATATCCTGTTTCAGCCCCCTGCCAGCCTATCACGAAGCACTCGTTTCCCAAAATATCATCTGATCAATCCTCGTGGTAGATATCAGAGAACGTAACGGCCCCGATATCCTTCTTTTCCGGGAGAGTAATATCAGCGGCAAACCCGGCCGGTATCAGTGAAACGAGAGTATAGGCTTCAGGCACATTGAGGAGTTTTCTGACAGGTTCCCCGTAGTTCTTTTTATCACCGGCAACCCAGCAGGAACCGATTCCATAGGCTTGGAGTCCAAGGATCAGGTTCTCTGTCGCCGCACAGCAGTCCTCAAGATAGTACTTTGCGGATTTCTCACCGAATATTGCAAAACAGACCGGGGCATCAGCGATAAATGCCCCGTGATCAGTGAGATCTGCGATTTTTTTCTTTAGTCCGGGGTCTGTAATCGTGCCAAATAACCAGGGCTGAAGATTCATTGCAGTGGGTGCAAGCCTTGCACATTCAAGTGCATCCCTGATTATCCATTCATCAATTTTTGTGTCCTTGAATTTCCTGACACTATGACGGCACTTAATTATCGTCGTACCAAGGTTCATGAAATCCCATTGGTGTTGCTTTTAAAAAAGGTTAGTGAATCGGGTAGTGTATCCCTGACGGAAGACGTGGATTATCCTGAACCCCGCCATTTCAGGCAGATCAGGCCGGCACCGATACAGCCGATAACCGGTAGTACCTCTGGAGCAGGCAATTTTGTAGTCGGTACTGGTGATGGTGGCTGGGTCGGTGAGGTGGTCGGGGTCGATGGAGGGGTTGTTATTACCTGTGTTGGCTCAGTCGTTGCAACTGTGGTAACAGGCAGGGTTACCGGGGGCCAGGTAGTTACCGGGACTGAACGCGTTGTCTGCAACGGGACAACGGTTGTTGATGACATGGAGGAGGTAATAAGGGGATTAACGCTCTGGATCAGCAGGTTACCAGGGGGTTCAACAGGAGTATGGGTCTTACCTGGAATATCATAGTTATCTTTCATGCTGTTTGCATTGCATTCAGCCCATACCGAATAGGTCCCCGATGGATATGACCCGGTATTCCATACAGGGCCGGTAGAATACGGCGATGTCCCAACAGGGATATCCACCAGGCTGTTACCTGACACCGATGTGTATTCCGCACCATCAGGGGAGCGAATCCTGATAGTAACCGGGGCACTCGCAACACCAGGCCTGTTTTTCATCTGGTAGATGTTAGAGACAATACGGAACCCGACTGAGTCCCCTTTAGGTACCCAGCGGGTAGTTCCCACCACCTGGAAATCAAGGGACTCATCGTAAATCTGGAGTGTCAGGGACGGTTCGTCCACGTAGAATGCGAGCTTTCGCCCGGGAAAGGTATACCATGGCCCCGTTTTCCCGGTAAACGCCGTTGGAGCGATGTAATAGTTACCGGCATCATCAACCAGGTATGTTGTTGGGGGTGCCCCGGTCTGGACATTCGCGTTTCCGAACCAGGCGATGGTAGATCCGGTTGTAACACCCGTTGCCCGGATATCAAGCCCCTCCTCTCCAATAAATGCTGTCCCTCCAAGGGGGATTGTATTAATAGCCGCTGTAACAGGCATTGCGAGTATCGCCAATGCAATAAAACACACAATGCAACCGATTGGATAGTAGTCTTTCATGTTCTCACATCCAGGGATCTTCTGCCGTTTCGTAATATCTGGTACTGACTGGATAGGTCAGCATTGAGATAAACATTCTTCTACCGGATCGACACGGGACCGGGTCCGTGGAGGATTACCTGTACCTGGTCACATGAAACCAATATTTCAGGAAATATAGTAGTAATCAAGGACTTTAAACCGGATGGTGGCTTCTTTATCCCAGTGCGATGATTTAAAAAAGTGGGGG
>JALOPT010000120.1 GCA_025453715.1 Methanoregulaceae archaeon
ACCCCGGAATTCTGGCTTATATCCAATGATATGTATGAATGATACATACCCCTGTTGAAAAACTACTTTGTGCTGAAGGTTGAATAGTTATGAATATTCTCCTCGCCTCACCGCCACCGGGAGGAGATAATTGAGGGATGATAGGTTGAAGGAAGTAACCAGCAGTTATAATGCTCATGAGATCGAGGAGTCCGTCCAGCAGCTCTGGCATGATGAAAATACCTTTTCAGCAGTTCAGTCACTCCATGCAGGGGACCCGCCGTTTTTCTTTGTTGATGGCCCGCCATATACAACCGGCCACATCCATCTCGGTACAGCGTGGAACAAGATTCTAAAAGACAGCCTGCTCCGTTATCACCGGATGTGCGGACGACATGTAATTGCCAGGGCAGGTTATGATATGCACGGGCTCCCTATCGAGGTCAGGGTTGAGCAGCAGCTTGGTTTCTCCTCAAAGAAAGATATCGAGACCTTCGGGATTGAGAAATTTATTGACCACTGCCGCGATTTTGCAGAGAAAAACAAGGACGTAATGAGCGGCCAGTTTAAAAAACTGGGGATCTGGCTTGATTTTGAAGATCCGTACCAGACAATCCAGCCTGAATATATCGAAGCTGCATGGTGGACCATCCAGAGGGCGGCAGGGCGTGGGATGCTTGAACGGGGCTTCCGTGTCGTGAACTGGTGCCCAAGGTGTGCAACAGCAATTGCAGATGCTGAAGTCGAATACTGGGAAGAGACAGACCCTTCAATTTTCGTAAAATTTCCCCTGCAGGGAACACCAGGTGAATCCCTTGTCATATGGACCACAACACCATGGACCCTTCCGGCAAACGTCGCCGTGGCAGTCAGCCCGGATCTCACCTATGCCCGTGTAAAGGCGGTAAAAGGTGGCAGCGAAGAAATTCTATGGATTGCATCTGAACTGGTGGAACCCGTTCTTAAAAAGGGAAAGTACCAGGATTATTCTGTTATTGAAGAAAAGCAGGGGAAAGATCTTGTCGGAATGACCTACGACTCCCCGCTGTCAGACCAGGTACCGGTCCAGAAAGAGATGGTGCACCGGGTTGTTACCGCGGATTTTGTAACATCAGAAAATACCGGGTTCGTCCATATCGCCCCGGGACACGGGTGGGATGATTACCTCCTCGGCCAGAAGGAAGGGCTTGCAATTGTCTGCCCTGTTGATTCAACCGGGCACTTTACGAAAGAGGGCGGTGCATTCGAATGCATGTTTGTAAAAGACGCAGATGAAATTGTCCTGAAAGAGCTGGGGGAACACCTCCTAGGGAGAGGAAAAGTCACCCACCGGTATGGTCACTGCTGGCGGTGCAAAACTCCGATCATCTTCCGTGCTACCTCGCAATGGTTCCTGAAGGCATCGGCAATGAAGGAGCGGATGCTCGAAGAGGTAGCGATCGTAAAATGGTACCCCGAATGGGCAGGAAGTGCACGGTTCTACGACTGGATCAAGGAAGCACGTGACTGGTGTATCTCCAGGCAGCGGTACTGGGGAATCCCGATCCCGATCTGGGAATGCAGGAAATGTAAACATATCCGTGTCTTTGGCACAATAAAAGAGCTCGAAGATGCAAGCGGAACTCCCTTACCAGACCCGCACCGCCCGTATGTGGACAAGGTGACCGTACCGTGTTCTTGTGGTGGTACGATGCACCGGGTTGAAGATATCTTTGATGTCTGGTTTGACTCCGCCGTTGCCTCCTGGGCGACGCTCCGGTACCCGGGCAGCAAGGAAGCGTTTGACCAGCTATGGCCGGCGGACTTCATCGCCGAGGGACAGGACCAGACCCGGGGGTGGTTCTACTCGCAGCTAGGCGCAAGCACGATAGCCTTCGACTGTTCGCCTTACAAGAGTGTCCTCATGCACGGCTTTGCGCTCGATGCAGAAGGCCGGAAAATGAGTAAAAGTCTTGGGAACGTGGTGACTCCCGAAGAAGTTGTGGCGGCTCACGGTGTCGATGTATTGAGATTGTATGTCCTATCCTCAAGTGCACCATGGGATGACCTGAAATTCAACTGGGAGGGTGTGAAGACCGTAAACAGGACGATGAACATCTTCTGGAATGTCTACCGGTTCCCGTTACCGTATATGATCCTTGACCACTGGGAACCCTTCAACAAGGGCGGTTGCTGGGATGATACATTTGTAAAAGAGCATTTCTCCCGGATGCCTGACGAGGACCGCTGGATTATTTCCCGTATCAACAGCCTTGCACAGCAGATGAATGAGTCAATCGGTGAGTGCCAGCTCCACAAGGTCACCCGGGGACTGATGTCGTTCATTCTCGATGACCTGTCGCGTTGGTATGTTCAACTGGTCCGGCCCAGGCTCTGGCTCGAAGAAGAATCCGAGAAGAAACAGTATGCCTACGAGACCATGTATTACGTAATGCGCCAGCTCGTTACGCTCCTCGCACCCTTTACTCCTCATATTACCGAGCAGATGTATGAAAATATCAGGCTCCGGAATGACCCTGCCAGTATCCATATGCTCACGTGGTTCACAGGTAATCCACACCTCATCGATACCGGGATCGAGTCCCGTATGAGCATTGTCCAGTCCTTTGACGAAGCCCAGGCAAATGCCCGGCAGTCAGGAAAAAGAAAACTCCGCTGGCCGGTATCCGAATGTGTTATCGCAACTGGCTCCCCGGATATCCGGGCCGCTGTTGAACAGTTAAATGACCTCTGTTGTGACCGGGCGAATGCGAAGTGTGTCAGGGTTGTCGAAGGTGTCTATGACCGGGTCTCATGGAAAGCGGAACCGGTCATGAAGGCACTTGGCCCGGGTTTCGGAAAGAATGCCCCGAAGGTGAAGGAATTAATTCTCGCTGCCGATGGCAATAAAGTAAGGGAAGCAACGCTTTCAGGCAAGACGTATACCCTCGTGTCAGGGAATGACCACTTTGAGATAGGGTGTGACCATGTCACCTTTGTTGAAGGATTGCCGGAATCAGTTTTCTCTGCACCTATGCAGGACTCCACGGTGTATGTTGATACAGCGCTTACCCCTGAACTTGAAGCGGAAGGCAATGCGAGAGAGGTTATCCGCCGTATTCAGGAGATGCGCCGGCAGCTTGATCTCAATGTTGAAGATTTCATCGCATCATATGTGGTAATCAACGACCCCCGTATCTGTGAGCTTGTCAGCTCGCAATGGAAAGATGGGATCATGGAAGAAGTCAGGGCAAAACAGCTGACAATGTCAGCGAATGGATCATCAGGTCCCGGTGGGGACTGGGACCTTGAAAAAGACTGGGATATTGAGGGACTTTCAGTCAGGATCGGGATTTCAGGGCTCACGGATCAGTGAAACGAGGAATTTGTGTCCTTCCGGTGTGTTAAAGAGCGGGAGTTCCTCGTCTATAGTCACGGAACTACGGAGTGTCTCTGCGGTTTCATTGGTAACGGGATTGAAACCGTGGACTTTTTTTAACATTTTATACACAAGGGCACCACGACGCTGCCATGTGGGGGTAGCTGCAAGGTTTACCCCCCTTGCATACATCATTTCGTGGAGCTCTTTTGAAGGCATACCGAGAAGTTTCCTCTGTGCGTCTGCCGGAGTCATTCCTTCGTTTAACAGCGCCGCCTGGCAATAGGCATTAATATGGTTCCGCCAGGCTTCATGCTGCCGGTTTTTTAAATATTCTGCTGCAAGTTCCGGTGTTATCTGGACGATCCGTGCATCAAATGCAACCGGGCTTTCGGGATGAATATTCAGTGAAAGGGCACTGGCAGCGTACGATGATGCGATGGAATCGATCTTCTCCACCCTCCCGCGGAAGGGAACCGAGCTAAAGTAAAGGCTGATTTCGTCGGAAAATGTATATGCAAAATCAGGGTTCAGTCCTGAGTGGGAAACCAAGGATTCTGACACGCTGACCATTGCCTGGTGGAACTTCTGGTCGAAAGGTTTCTCGAAGGCCAGGTGAGAAGCGAGACGGTGAAATGCCCGCCCATCGATTCTGACAAAAATGGGGGGGACTGTGATGAGGTTGCTGAACAGCTCCCGTTGTTTCATGGTATTTTGTCCGGATGATTCCCTGGAAACACAATTTCTGACCCGGGAAAATTTTCTTGATTATGAAAAAGTAATTACATCTCTTCCGATTTGAAAGCACCCGGAAGATGACGGATGATGACAATATCACCAATACTACCTATTATCCGGAATGGTATCTTCAGTCCCTTGTAATTTTTAATATCGACAAGTTCCGGGTTTAATTTTCCCACGACAACTGACTCAATTTTTTTCCCGTCAACATCAATGACTACATCTTCCACTTCACCGACAAAAATACTCTTTTCGGTGTATACATTCAGTCCGAACATTTCAGTAATCTGTTTTCTCATCCTGATCAATTCAAGAATATATACTAGAACAGTTAAAAAGATACTCTTTTAATGAACAGTTCATTCAGAATCGGCTCACTTTTCGGAGTCCCGATCTATATCCACTGGACATTCCTGATCGTGATCCCTCTTTTCGCATGGATCATCGGAACACAGATAGCAATAACCGTCAGCCTCATTACCGACTCTTATAATTTCGTTTTTGGGTGGTTACATCCATTTACTGTAGATACCACTTTTTTTGCCATCGATGTATATTCGTATCTTCTCGGTGCCTTGATTTCAATTGGGCTTTTCATTGGTGTTCTTATCCATGAAATGGCTCATTCCCTGGTTGCCAGGAAATTCGGGCTGAAAATTAATAATATCACGCTCCTAATTTTTGGTGGCATATCCTCTATCGAGGAAGGCACTCCTGATCCACGGATAGAACTTCCTGTTGCGCTCGCAGGGCCGATGATGAGTCTTGTTATTGCAGTTGTGTGTTCCGGTATTGCATATGCTGCGGATGTTGCCATTGCCGATCGGGTGGTTGCCGGGACTCTTGTTTTTTTCTTTGGTTACCTGGGTCTCCTGAATTTTATTCTCTTTGTTTTCAACCTGCTCCCGGCGTTCCCGATGGACGGGGGCAGGGTGCTTCGTGCCTGGCTTGCGAAGTCAAAACCACTCCCCGAAGCGACCAGGATTGCCGCAAATATCGGGAAAGGATTTGCCATCCTCTTCGGCATCTTCGCAATTGTCACCTTCAGCCCGATCCTGATCATTATCGCGGTGTTTATTTATCTTGGTGCAAGTCAGGAATCAGATGCAATCAGGTATAAATTTCTACTGCAGGATGTCAGCGTTGGGGATATGATGTCAAAACCTGTCATCAGTGTACCGTTGAACATGCCGGTCCGGGAAGTGATCGATCTGATGTATGGTAGCCGGCACCTTGGGTTCCCTGTTGTTGACAGGGGCGTGCTTGTCGGGATGATTACGGTGGCAGATGTACATAAACTGTCTCCGCTTGACCGCGAGGCAATGCAGGTGCGGGACGTTATGTCAAG
>JALOPT010000121.1 GCA_025453715.1 Methanoregulaceae archaeon
CCACACCTATGATCAGGACCATCGCGAGTAATACAATTATTGCGATCTTTTTCATACAGATCAGGTGGTATTGTGAAGGTAAATGGTTTCTGGACATGGCGGTATTCACATTCCGTTTAACCATTCTTCTCCGCAGGGGAAATTTTTAGGGGAAAAATCCTGATGGTCACCGGAAGAAACAGAAAAAATGGAACGTCTCACCCAGGGATCCCGGGGATCAGCACATCCCGATATAATTTGACAGAAGACGGAGCCCTTTAACGCCACTTTTTTCCGGGTGAAACTGGACACCATAAACATTGCCGTTATGGATAGTCGAGGCAAAACTACAGATATACTCCGTGGTTGTCAGGGTATATTCCTTGAGGGTATCCGCGTAGTAGGAGTGGACAAAATATACGAATTCCTCGGTAGAGAAACCGGAGAAAAGGGGGTGGTCAGGCTGTTCAAGCCGGACCTGGTTCCAGCCCATCTGGGGTACCTTGTACCCAGGCTGGTGGGGAAATTTCCTTACGGTCCCGGGTACAAGGGCGAGCCCCCTGTGGAGCCCGTGCTCCTCTGAAAATTCCATCAGCATCTGCATTCCAAGGCAAATCCCAAGTAGCGGTACATCTCTTGAACTCCCGATTACTGCATCACGGAGCTCCCCGAGCTGGTCCATACCCTCACGGAATGCTCCCACCCCCGGGAGGACAATCCCGTCTGCCGAGGCGATCTCCCCGGCATCCGCTGTAATCACCGTTGAAGCACCGGCTTTTTCAAGGCCTTTCATCACGCTTCTCAGGTTGCCAAGCCCGTAGTCAACAATTGCTATCTTCTTCATCTGCCACACCTCCCGGATGATCGCTGCCAGAGGCCAATGACATGATACCCGGGTCTTTTTTGCGCCACATGCTCTCCGTTATCCACTCTGGGGGCAGACCGTGACTTTTTCGCCATTCCTCGAGTCTTTCGTGCCACGACTGCATCAGTCCGGGGTGATTCTTCCCGATCTCTTCAAGCACTGCAATATCACTGGATGGGCACATAAAGCAGCCGATCCGGTCAAGGCCCTGTTCGTAAAGGATATTGTACGGTCCTTTTTCCCGGAAGATATACAACCACACATGCATGGCAGTCCAGTTCTGGATCGGTGCCGCAGAGAGCTGGTTCCTGACATTGCTGTTCCGCCATACCCGGTTTGATAATGCCCGCTTATATGACTCATACTTACGCTGTCCAATAAAAGAGAGGCATTCACCCCATTCCTCTGCTATCAGGTGTTTTACCGGTTTGAGCTTGCAGACCCCGCAGCACCAGCGGTAATCAACTGCAGGCGGGCCCTGCCGGTCAAACGTCTCCCAGAACTCCTTCTCGCCCGAACACCTGACTGCTGTAAGCCCGTAATGTCCGATTGTCTTCTCCACGCACTCGTATGTCTCGGGAAATTCAAGGCCCGTATCGGCGAACAGGATTGGAACTTTCCCGATCGCTTTCATCACCACGAGCAGTGTGGCGAGGCTGTCCTTACCACCTGAAAACGAAACGTTCACCGGCAGGGGGTTGCGATCGATAACATCGTGGATGAATTGTACCGATGCAGCCTCTGCTTTTTCGATGACGACTGCATTCGCCCTGACCGCATCTTCCCACGAGGCGGGCCCGGGCACTACATCTGAACGCACGTTCCTCCGCGTCCTGACAATTGCCCCGCGTTCCATCGATTCTGCTGTTGCGGCATCCACTTTTGCCCTTCCGACACCGGCACACTCGCCAGAACGGGTGAAAATAAAGACCTCATCACCTGCACTGACAGAAGGATCGATATGAACAAGGCCCGGCCTGAGCACACTTGCTCCTTCCAGGAGTGATTTTTTAGCCCCTTCATCGACAATTATGAAACGTTTCGTAGGTTTTAACAATACAGCTGCTTCCGGACGGGGGATTGGCTCCCATGCTCTTTTTTCAGGCATGTACCTGACAGAGCCGGCAACGGCTCCTGCAACGACAATCTCTTCCATCCGGTCAGGGTCAGGTACTTTATTCAGGAGGGCAATATGGCCCTCAGGGATAAGCGGCGCACCAAAATGATCAGAAAAAACCCTGTTGACCAGATCGATATCATACCTGAATGCCGGGCGGGCATCACCCGGTGGTGTTACCGGCACCTCGCGGGTAAATGCGCCGCAGGCACACTGGCGCGACATGACCGGGGTATGACACGAATCACACCACATGAGCAGGATTTTTCCAAGATAAGACGGGCGCATTCTCGGGTACTATTCGAAACCGGAGGATAAATATGGAGAGGATCATGCAAAGGGACAGCCGGGGCAAGTCCGGATTATCCCGGTTATTCTTATCTCGTCACCGGGCAACATTGTCAAGTATGTTTGAATCGATATCACGGAGTTTTAACCTCATTAAAGAGAGCTGGAGGGTCATTTCCCTGGATAAGGAAATCCTCCTCTTTCCTGTTCTCTCCGGGGTTGCGCTGCTGTTCATCCTTTTGTCATTCGTACTGCCAGCCCTGTTCCTGAGCAGTAGCAGGGCTGCATTCTCAGGCGGCCTCCTTCTTGTTGGCCTGTTCCTCTTCTACCTGCTCTGCTACTTTGTCGTGATTTATTTCAATACCGCCCTGATTACCTGTGCACGGATACGCCTCACCGGGGGGAACCCGGTGTTCATGGATGGTATCCGCAACGCAAATGCACACCTTGTCCCCATTTTCATATGGGCAATGATCTCGGCGACAGTCGGGCTGGTCCTCCATTTACTCCAGGAAAGGGCAGGGTTTATCGGGCAGATTATCATCGGGCTTATCGGAGCGGCATGGAGCCTTATCACGTACTTTGCGATACCTGTCATGATTTTTGAGGAAAAAGGACCTGTTGAGGCAATTAAGCAGTCAGCCTTGTTGTTCCGCAAGACCTTGGGGGAGACCCTCATCGGCCAGGTGTCAATCGGGATCGTCTTTGTCATTCTCGGCGTTGTCGGAATGATCCCCGTTGTCCTGGCCCTGATGTCAGGGTCTTTTACCCTGTTTATCATCCTGCTTGCGGTTTTCATCATTTATGCTGCAATACTGATAGTAATTGGTTCAAGCCTGCAGGGTGTGTATAACACAGCACTCTATCTCTATGCAACAACCGGGAATGTTCCGGAGGCATATTCAAAAGAACTGATAGAGAATGCATTTGCTCCGAAACAGGTCGGGGGAATGAGAGGGAATATTTAAAACTCATAAAATCATTTTTCCCGCAGCAGGCGGGACCACCTTCTTTATTAAGAAAATTATGGCATTTTGAAATCTTCTGGTTTTCTGTAACATAGGAAGCTTTGCGGCTTATACCTGAGGAGGGTTTCACTCCCTCCTGTTCCACCCCCGTTAAGATATTAACTGGAAAGGGATTTTTTTAAAAATAATCAGTTTTTCATGAGGCTTTTCACTCCGGTCCATGTCCCGGCCGGGGTTGAGACAGAGGCGGGCCGGAGCCCCGGGGCTTGGATACATTTCAGAAAAGGCTGGGGAATAGTATTGTAGCATTTCAAAAGAGCCGGATATTACTTTTATCCTTCCTGACGGTTCCTGCACCGTTTCATATTCCATGTGATAAATGCGTACATTGCCACAACAATGATAGCGACAGATATACCTGACAATAAATAGGCACCAGGTTCAATTCCACAGGTCTCACTTCCATTTGACCGGGCTGCGAGGTCACGGCACCCGGACGGGATTGCAACCAGAAGGTACCACACTATGTAGATATTCACAGCAATAACTGCCGTAAGGGCCAGTGATGCGGGGACCAGCCAGTCATTCCCGGTCGTCCTGGTTGGAAAACCACAGGTGGAGTCCTTCATGGAATTATCAGTTCTCTCTTGGTCTGCCATCAGGAATATATCACCCGGCAATACGGATAAATATCGCTGGGCCCAGCAGGAGGAGAATGTACTCTCAACAGTACCTCATCCGATATCATTAAGAACACGTGAGTCTGGGAAAAAATAGTTGCATATTGAGTTACGATTGAATATCCTGTCGGTTTTAACTTGTTTTATTGATGAATTCAGGCATTTTAAGGCTGAATTTTTTATCAGGTTATTAGGGTTCAAAAAGACAATCCAGAGATTTTTAAGAGTTAAAATCAGGCAATATGCACAATGTATATATAGGTATAAAATAACAAAAAATATATAGCGATAGTAAAGGAGGTGGACTGACAATGGCTGGTGTAGCAAAGAAACCTGCGGTAAAGAAACCTGCGTCAAAAAAGCCGGAAGCCAAGAAGCCTGCCGCGAAAGCCAAAAAGTAATTAACCCTTATTTTTCTCTTTTTCCCTGTTTTCCCCCTTTCACCAGACATGACATCCGTGAATATGTACCGGATAATTGCATCAATGGAAATTCGGGTGTTTTGAGTGGATCACGGGCGGCACACAAAGGAGGGTTGTACTACCTCCTTCCCTTACCGGAATGGCAGAATAGTCCTCTGTATATCCCCGGCATATGAGAAATGTGTACGCTGGAGCCGGTTATCTGGCCTTATGGATATCATTCCGGGGTATGGAAAGCCCATTACATCCCGCCATGTCCACTCCCTGGCAACAATGTTACTTCAGTGGGTCAGCCATTCCGGGTTTTCAGACAAAAATGCTTTCTCTTTCTGCTCAAGCTCTTCCGGGCTCAGCGATGCAGGCATGCAGATACAGAGATGTTCAATATAACACCCTGTTGAAAAATGACCGGGGCGTTCATTCTTCATGCAGGTACCATACGTTTTCTTATCAAAATCGTGATATACCTGCTCTTTGCCCTCTTTCCGGGCAATTTCCACGGCATCACGCCAGGACTCGGCCATACAGGTTCCTCGTGGAGCTACATGGTTGCCAGGGATTAAAAACCATTGGGCCAATAAAAGGCAGGGATAAAAGAAAGCGGTTCGCCCGGGTACCGGGCCGGGAGAACCAGTTACTTCCGGGTTTGTGCCATGATCCCGGGCATTTTTTTCTACCAACAGGTTTTTCCCGCCTTTGCTTTCGTGTTATTGACCTGTACCCGCGTCATAAATCCAAAACATTACAACCTAAAAACGTCATAACGTTAAGTGATTCATCTGAAATCGTTGAACCTTGGAGCTTTGAAGTGAAACTATCATCGCGGAGCTGGTTTGCACTCTCGATCCTCTTCAGCCTGACTGTTATTATTATCGTTTTTGCGTCTACTTTTAACGAAGAGACAATTGGGTATATTCTCAATTTCAATATCTTTTTCCTCGTCCTTGCTATCGCATTCCGCCTGATAGCCCTGCTGATATGGGGGTTACGGATCCAGGTTATGTCCGGGT
>JALOPT010000122.1 GCA_025453715.1 Methanoregulaceae archaeon
CATCTGGACCGGGAAGACGAACCCGCATTTCCGCATCGAAAGGGTGAGCTCTTTTACCCGGTCTTCTGCGGTATTAGGGACTTCCCGGACATTGGCAAGACCGATACCTGCCTTTGTGCGGACAAGGGTCCGGATCGAGGTCAGACCTGCAGAAACAAACAACTGGAGAGGGTCAATCGTGGTCCCCCGGTAACCAATAAGGTCAAGAAATGAGGTCGGAGTCCCATTTTCAATTAACAGCCTGCCGCCATAGGCCATTTTCACCGGGATTCCATTCCTCTGGAATACCCCGTCCATGCTGATGCTGCAGATCGTCATGATTCCGATTGAGTCCGACGGGACCCTTGGGTCGTGATCAACGATCCGGTACGAGCTGAAAAACCCGCACTCGGCCTTTATTACTTCATCGAAAACTGAAATTACCAGCTCTTCCTGCTCTTTTGGAACAATTGAAAGGTTGTAGCCGACATCCCCGGTCCCGGTTTCCGGGTCGAACGTAGTCCTGAATGCAAGTCTTTCGAGTTTTGAAATGATAAAGCCTATACGGTCCCCCACGAGGGCATAATCAGTCTCTGCTATGCCAGCTGGAGTAAGAATACGCCCCATGTTACCGACTTTCTCGGTAAAACCCATTTCATCCAGGTACTGGAGATAGTACTGGACAGCACGGTCAGTAAGGATAAAACCACGTTCCGCCATGATCTCGCTGAGACGCTTTGCACCAACCGGTTCGCTGTGATCCTTCAGGATCCTGAGGATTTCAATATATTTACGCTCTGTACGGATCATCCGACCTCACAAAACCAGAATTTATTGATTCATTATCTGTTCTCATTGGCTTCCCATATTCACGCACGTGTATTCTTTCCCTGTTAAATCTGGGTTGTAATCCTTAAAAGTTGATCTGTCTGCAGAGGGGATCAGCATTTTCTACACGGTGTCATGCCTGATCCATTGCAGGTAATCCGTGTCAATCCATGCCCTATCCGATACCTATCACGATCTTGACTGAATTACCCCGTGGCTGTCCTGGTACCTGCCATCGTAGAGTCTTTTCCCACCCTTCACTTCATGGAAAATCATCTGGACAACCCGGTTATTCTTTACCAGGGGTACATCCCCGGCCCCCATATTAACGAGACAAAGCGTCAGCTGCCCACGGAACCCCGGGTCAACAAAGCCTGCACCAATCATTACTCCCTTGCGGCCGAAGGACGAACGGCACCGCAGGGTGGCGGCAAGATCTACTGGTAACTCAACCCGTTCAAGCGTTGGAACGAGAGTACATGATCCCCGTGGCAGGACCGTTTCATGGGCCACCCTGAGGTCATAGGATGCAGGCTGGAGACTTTCCCAGGAGAAAGGGGTAATGATGAGAGCACGACCATCTGCCCCCAGGTCATTTGGGATTTTATTATTCACACCCGCAGGTGCACCGGCGCAGTGACAATTACCGGAGGCTGTACCATTGCAGCAATCATCTGAAAGGTCGTTGATGCAGCCTGAATCCTTGAGTCTTTCAGCTATCTCAGAGGCGGAGAGAATCATCAGTACTCATTCGGTAGAAAAATGCTTAATAGGTTACGATTGAAATAAGCAAGGGTTGGATCCATAGGGTAGAGGATATCCTCTTGGGCTTCGAACCCAAGGACGCGGGTTCGATTCCCGCTGGGTCCGCTTTTCTTTTGATGGTCAGCTGTTTTCGTGCTGAACATGTTTTTTTTCCCTGACTACCCGGTTGCCTTTAGCATCACTGGCAGGAGACATACCTTTTTGATATTGTTTCCTCTCGCAAAAGGATATTGTGATTTTTTGATTAGATCTCGCCTTTTTTACCGCCACCACTGCTCCCGTGGCTTTTACTGTTACCGTGAGAAGACCTGGTCCTGGGCTTTCTCCTGACAACCAGCAATATCACGAGAATAATAATGATAATAACCGCGATGATCAGGCCAGCCATCATAAAAATACCAAGGTTGATATCTTTTTCCATGGACAGGGTAATTGTCGACGAAGTATTCCCGGGATCAATCCCGGTCGTCATCGTAACTGGCTTGTAACCTTTCATCGATGCCGTGACATTATATTCGGTACTCACTTTCACCTTTGTTTTCAGAGCACCGTTATCGTCAGTAATCCCTGCATTCCTGCCATTCAGGGAGATCGACACCCCGGGGATCACGTGATATCCTTCATCTTCAACAAAAATCGTCAGGTCAGCAAGGTTGAAGGGCAGTTCCACGGTTATGTCCTTCCCGAGATCATCCTCCCCTATCTCCCTTCTTAAAGATGAAAATCCCGGGTGCTTTACCTCAAGGACGTACTGCCCGGAGGGGAGGTCATGGAACGTGTACTTGCCGTACTGGCTGGTATTCCCCAGAGTCTTCCCGTCAATGATAATGGCAGCACCCTGTACCGGTGCCTTCGTTTCATCGAACACAAATATCGAGGCCTGGTACGGTGCAACTGCCATCGAGGCGGTTACAACTGCCTCACTATCGCTGATCATCTTCTTTTCAAAATAATCCGTGAACCCTGGCTTGGATAATTTGATATTGTATACTTTATTCCGTGGAATTTCAAGAGATAGTATCCCCTTTCCGTCTGTCTTCCCTTTGAGTACACCATCGATGAATACCTCCACATTTGCGACCGGGGACTGGTCAGCTGCGTTCTTTGCGAGAATTGAGAACCTGTCACCCCTGATAAGAAGGAACTGGATGTTTTTTCCTTCCATTCCCATTTCAACAACTTCATTCCGGTTCTGGTAATTTGGAGCACTGATCTGGACGTTGTAGATACTTGCTGCCTGCGCGGGAAATGTGACGGACCCGTTAATATCAGTCATTTTCTGGGATTCTGTAATATTCGGCCCCATCACCCGGACCTGTGAATTGGCGATTGGGATTGCAGTGTCCGCATCAAAAATCCCAATGTTGAGTGCCAGTTCCTTTTTCTTCAGCTGAACGAGAATTGAAGATTCAGCCATGCCGACATCTTCTTCCCATGATTCATACCCGGGCTTCAGCACTTTGACTGTAATTGGAGACGTGCCTGGGTGTGAGAATGTGAAGATGCCATCAGCACCGGTTTTCCCGGCAAGGGCGCCGTTTACAAAGACGGAGGCAGATGGAATCGCAGTAACATTGGTGGTCTTTTCAAATACATTTACATAGAGGGTAGCAGCCTGTGCACCACCGGCGAGGAGGAGAACACAGAGGACCAGGAATATCAGACGGCAGTGTACCTTCATACGAGTAAATCCCTCGAATTATATTTTTGAGCCCATGATTTATATTTTATCTGATTCCCGACCACAAAAGAAGTTTGATCACTCCCATTCGCATGTATAACAGTTACTGCCACTTGTAATCACCTGGTACCCTGTCAATGAGCATCCCTTCAACTACCACGGGCATTAGTCGCCTCCCTTCCTCGATCGCCTTGTCAAGCTGCCATTTCCGCTCTGCATAAATGGTAAAAATCGGGTCCCCTGCCTGCACCTTATTCCCTTTCTTGGCATGAAGAAGGACCCCGGCTCCGGCGTTATGCGGGGCTCCTGCCAGGCGGGCAATTGTTATCAGGGACTTGTTATTGAAATCCGTTACATACCCGGTCGTAGGGGCCTTGACCACGAACTCGTGTTTTCCGGGAACGATATCAGATGAGGTCACCTTGGGGTCACCCCCCTGGATTTCGATTATCTGGCGGAGTTTTTCAAGAGCCTTGCCGCTCCGTAAAATTTCGCTCGCAACATTGAACCCGGTACCGGCTGCAGCTTTACCAGACATTTCAAGAGCAATCCCTGCAATTGCAAGGCTTTTTTGTATCAGCGAACTGGGTTCCTCGTTTCCTTCAAGCGCTTTTAAGGCTTCCACCACTTCAAGGTTCGGGCCGATTGCCCGGCCAACAGGGGACCCGCCATACGTGACCGCACATTCAACACGAATTTTGAGCCGGTCACCGATTTCAATAAACTCCCGGGCCAGTTTTCGTCCTTCCTGGAGATTTGCAACTTTGGTATTCGGCCCTACCGGGATGTCAATTACAACCAGGTCAGCACCAATTGCCAGCTTTTTCGCCATTACGCTCGCAAGCATCTGGCCCCGGGCATCTATCTTGAACGGGTACTCCTGGACAATGATCTTGTCATCAGCCGGGGCGATATTCGTTGCACCACCCCATACAATCGTCCCGCCGACCTTCAGTGTCATCCTCTGGACCTCGGTAGCTGAGAATGCCACGGGCGCGAGAATTTCCATCAGGTCGGCCGTTCCCCCGGCTCCCGTTATTGCTCTTGAACTGGTCTTCGGGATTTTTAACCCGCTGGCAGCAATGATAGGGACAACAATTAAGGAAATTTTATTCCCGGGAACGCCACCGATTGAATGTTTATCAACAATCGGGTGGGTATGGAAGTTTAAACGTTCTCCCGTGTCGACCATGGCCCGGGTCAGGTGCTCAACCTCGTCCATATCAAGAGAGTTGATGTAACTCGCCGTGATATAGGCAGTAAGTTCGGCTGGACTTAAGTCATCGGAAACGACATCCCTGATGATCTGGTAGGTCTCTTCTTTCGATAACCGAGTCCCATTCATCTTTTTCGTAATATATTCAAGTGACTGGGGTCTCGATGCCTCTCTCACTTCAAGGGGAACACCGTCAATGACACATAGCCGCTCGTTGCAGACCCGGTAGATCCCAATAGTCCCCTGTGGTACAAGTGTCGTGGTAATGTCAACATAAGCGGCAATCGAGATACCTGAGGTTTCGTTGAGGACCTGGACACGGTCCCCGTGCAGGACACCGAGATTCCGTGCATCGGCCGTGTTAAGAAGGACACCCCTGTCTGCAATGTCAAGTAATCGTGCTGTTAATTTCATTCCCTATCCCTGCCTGCTCTCAAAAGCAATGCAAATTATTATTAATGTTATCTTGGGTTTTTATACCTCATAAAAGAGACGAGCCCGGTAACAGGCATTTTTCTGGCTGGATAAATCGAGCGGAAGTTTTTTGGAAAACGTTTTATTACAGATGGGTTACCCGATACGAACGAAGCATTTGAACTGCATTGTTTATCCACTTTTCATAAAACGATATAACAAAAACTCCCAGCAGTACTAAAACCGCATCAAATCTTTATCAAATGGCCCAAATCCTGTTCCACAGGTAGCCGTTCTTAAAAAAAATAGATTTTAGGTTAGTGCTTGCGCACTACGAGGAATGCAACAGCTCCGAGACCGATAAGGGCAATCAGTGCACCAAATCCAGGCTGAGTTGTCGGCTTGGTGGTTGGGACTGTTGTCTTAACTACGGTGGTCGGGACT
>JALOPT010000123.1 GCA_025453715.1 Methanoregulaceae archaeon
ATCTGGTCGTAAATATTTTTCACTACTTCCTTGTTCTGTTCATTAACACTCCCCGTAACAAGGAAAATATCCGCGTGTTTCGGGTTACCGGTATTGATAATTCCGAACCGCTCCACGTCATAGACCGGAGTCAGGGCAGCCAGCACTTCTATATCGCACCCGTTACAGGATGACGCGTCGTAATGAATTACCCAGGGCGATTTTTTCAGGTATGTCATGGCATGATCACTCCTTTAAGATAATACAGCACCCCGAGATTCACGATGCCCAGTGTCCCTGCGATAAGCCATGCACTCCTAAGGGTCAGCTGCCATTTGGCACGGGATATTGTGTTATCAATTAGTACCTCAAGGAAATAAGCGATGATTATAGCGGCAATGGCGATATATGGGTTGAACCCGAAGAACAGGTAGACGACCCCGAGCAGGAATACATACTCATACCAGTGGGCAATTTCAATTTTACCAAGGTTAGAGCCGGAGAAATCCGTCGTTACACCCTTGACAATTTCCTGGTGCGCATGGTGAGACGTGGAGAGATCGAATGGGGACTTTCGGAGCTTAATCGTAAGGACAATCAGGTACCCGATAAAGACACCAGGCAGGTACAGGATAATAGGAATGCCTGAATTTACAATAGCACTGACATTGAAGCTTTGTGTGACCATGTACATCCCGACTGCCGTGAATATGATCATCGGTTCATAGGCAATGATCTGGATAAGTTCACGCTCCGCACCGATATGGCTGTAGGGAGAGTAAGACGCGTACGCACCTAGTACGAGGAATATATGGGACAGCGTGAATGCAAAAATCACGAGCAGCATATCTCCACCCGAGAAAAACAATGCACCTGCCACAACCATGAAGACCAGGTAGCTCAGCACATAGAAGTGCTGGGTAACCGTGACCACCATATTCTCTTTCTCAAAGAGTTTTCCTACGTCGTAAAATGGCTGGAGTACCGGGGGTCCGACCCTCCCCTGCATCCTTGCAGTGACTTTCCGGTCAATCCCGGCGATAAGTCCACCGACAAGAGGGGCAAGCAGTACAAACAGGACTGCATTAACAAGTGATATGACCGGTTCAACAATCATAGGACCACCCCCGCCAGAATAATACCAGCTATCAGCAGCAAACCCCAGCAGAGCAATGTGCCGATGTAAAAGACCTTATCCTCGCCAAAATACTTATCCATGTAATAATTTGCGAGGGATAATTCACGCATTGTCCCAAAGGTACCCGAAAATCTCATTTCGCCTTCAGTCGGCCTGCCACCCATATACGGGGACACATGCTTTGATCCGGTCCTGTAGAACAACATGGAAAATGGCATGATCAGTAACAGACAGAGCATCATGATCATGATAGCGAGGTTGGCCTGGGAAAGTCCTGTCGTGATCCCGTAAATATTCATGATAAACGGCTCGATGAGGTAGGTTGATATCAGCGGGAAGGCGAGGCAGACACCGACTACAAGTGCGGTAAGGATATACAGGACCGCCCATTTCTCTTTTTTAACAGTATCCTCGACAACTTCCTGGTGCCGCATTACGGATATGATCTTCCCCATCCATTTACTCCAGTAAAATACGGTAAATGAACCTCCGAACGCCAGTATCGCAATAAAAACAAGGCCGAACGGTGCCGTAATAAATGCCTCGATTGCCGCCCATTTGGAAATCACCATACCAAATGGTGCAAGGAACATCCCAGCCATCCCGATAAACATCATCATGGCAATCTTTGGCATCCTTACAATAAGTCCACCCATGTCCTCGATATTTTTACTCCCGATCCTGTTCTCGACGGTACCAACACATAAGAACAGGAGCGACTTGGCTATTGCATGGAAGATGATCAGCAGTATCGCCACCCACATGAGGTTGTAGGTGCCGACACCAGCACACGCCACAATCAGGCCAAGGTTCGCAATAGTTGAGTAAGCAAGCACTTTCTTGGCATTACTCTGCGATATTGCAATTCCTGATGCAAGGAGGAAGGTTACGGCCCCTACCATGGCGATGATAAATCCCTCAGTAGTCAGCGCAAGTACAGGGGCAAACCGGACAATAATGTAGACCCCTGCCTTGACCATGGTACTGGAATGTAACAGTGCCGAGACGGGTGTAGGAGCAACCATTGCACCAACAAGCCACGAGGAAAAGGGCATCAGGGCTGCTTTGGTGATCCCTGCAAAACAGATCAGTACTGCCGGGACAATTGCCAGTGCATACCCTGAGCTGATTAGTGCATCCAGCCCGAACAATTTTCCTGACGGGTCCATCATTGCGATGTAAATCAGGGCTGCAATAAATGCAACACCACCAAGAAGGTTCATTGAGAGTGCGAGGAAGGCATTATTGGTCGCTTCGGGTGTCCCGGAATACCCAATCAGGACAAATGAACATATTGTCGTGATCTCCCAGAAGAAGAGGACCCACAGGAGATTATTGGAGAAGACGATTCCGAACATCGCTGACAGGAAGATAAACAAAATAAAAAAGAACAATTTTCTCCTGTCTTTTATCCCGGTATGGCGGTTATGATAGGTCTCCATGTACCCGAGCGCATACACACATATCAGGCTCCCGATAATACCGATAATCATCGCCATAATTATCGAGAACTGGTCGATGAACAGGTTATTTACCGGGTGTATCCCGGATATAAGCCCCATCTCGAGGAAGAGAAGTAACCCGGCCTGGAGCAGGATCAGTGCAACGGTGAAGTACTTTTTAAATTTTATTCCAAGGTAGAGGATATAAACTGCCAGAAGGATCTCAATAATAACCATGATTTTACTGGCCGGTTCAAACGGGATATCGAAAAATACAGTATTTTTATTGAAATAGGTGATAAGAAGATAGAGTGACGCAATACCCAGTGCAATGGCTGAAACAATTACGATATAATTCCTAATTTTATCTTTAACAAGCAGCATTAAAAGGGCAATTATCACAGGAAATCCTATCAGGAATAACAGGTCATTCATTCATCATCCATCCTCAGGAACTTTTGAGGTTTATCATTATTAATCATTTTTAATTGATGACTGGCAGTTACTGATAAATCGACAAAATGACGGAATCAGGGAAATAATCAGAAATCTTCTAAAAAAGTATACTATCGGAGGTATTTATCCCGGGGTGAAATTATACTAAAAAACTCGTTCCTGAAGGAAAGGGCATTTATATTACTTTCAAAGAGTGGGCGCCGGAAATGATCTACGCATCCTGCAATCCATTTCAGTCCATTTGCATACTTAATTCAGATTAAAGATCTTACTGCGAAGATGGGGGCACCCGGAACCGGGACCGCTCTTCCGCGGCCGGGCACCCTTTTTTAGGAAAGGTCTTGTGCTTACTTTGCTTACCGATCTTAGTGTTTGAGATGAGCGGTGTGGTCAGACTGGCGTTTCCTGGTTTACACCGGGCACTGGACGAGAGAAATGCCAGCTGGTACTGGCGGGTGAGGCGTGATCAGCATCTTGCTCGCCGAATTCGATCTCCATGAGAGCAATTCTCATTTTGAGAAGCCAGATGAAATCATCTGCCTTGCTCATCGTGATCATACCCGACGCAGCGAGATCATGCAGGAGGTTGCTGATGTCCGAGATGTCTGTTTCTGTCATCTCTTCTTTCTCCCAGGCTTCAACTTCGCATCTTTTTCTTCTTCTTCCTCGTCCACTGTCCCGTACAGGTCGTTGTACATGCTCATGATCACGTCGGAAAAGGTCATTTTTCCGCGTTTTATGGATACAAGCGCATCGTATGCGTCATCTGTCACCGAGACAGTCTTTGCCACAAAAATAAATTTTATATTAAATGTAATAAATGTATCTGCAGTAAAAAATAGATTTACTATTGAAAATGTTAAAAATAGTAAAATTATTAAAACTATTTTTTTTATTTTGAATATAATTGATATAAAAAATGTAATTTGAGAATATCCCGTATAAACACTTATTTTTAATTATTATCAGTTTAAATCGGAAATAATGGAATTAACGTATTGCATTTGAGTGTATAATTTTACAATAATTGATCTCGAAATATTTGCTATTCCTGGCAATTATCAGCCGAATCCTGGAAAAATCAGTATGCGCGGAGGCATACGGTAAATAAAGTGACTTTTGTGCAATTCCCGGGACAATGTAACCTGAATTCCTGCTAAAATCCGGAAGTGCAACACAGGGAATGTAAAATTTCTCTTAATTCAAAGGCCGGGGTCTGATATCATGATTAATTCAGAAAATATCCCTTTCAAAGCCGTTATATCGGATTGTCAAAATGGTCCGTATTAATAAATGAAACGAAGTCCGTTGATACAGTCGAGGTGTATCGATGCAATCTGGACTAAAGACCGTTTTACTAATATTTTTAATTGCCATTTTCCCACTGTTCAGCCAGGCCGGTGTGGCTGCTGATTTTTTACAGCCGGTTTCCGGGCAGTCATCAGGGGATTATGGATATTTCCAGGTAGGTTCCAGTCCCAGCGGGGCTGATGTGGTTTTTGACGGGAAATTCGTTGGTGAGACCCCGATCACGGTCCCGGTATTCAGTTCCAGCACCCCGGGTCACACACTGAGTGTCTCGAAGATTGGTTATATTACATGGACCCAGTCATTTTCACAGAATCCCGTAGCAGGACAGACTATACCTGTTTTTGCGCCACTCCAGCCCACAGAAGCAACGGGATCGATAAAAGTTGTAACCAGCCCGTCGGGAGCCCTTGTGAACCTCGATGGCGTAATGGGCCAGATGTCCCCCTGGATCTACACGAGTGTCCCCGTGGGAGGGCATGTTGTCCAGGCATTCCTGTCAGGTTTCAGCCCTTACTCAGGGCCGGCGGAGGTTACCGCAGGTCAGACAACAGAAGTGTATATTATCCTGTACCCCCTGACGAGCACCGGCTCGTTGCAGGTGGCAACCACCCCGGGTGGGGCAGATCTCTACCTGGACGGCATCTACAAAGGTAAGACGTCAACGGCTGTCGGGGGTATCGCCACGGGAACCCACGTTGTGACCCTGAAACATTACGGATACCAGGACCTCACCGGGGAGGTGAGTGTAGAGGAGGGAAAAACAACTTACCTCTCCTTCACCCTCATCCCCTTTACAGAGCCAACAACCGGCAACCTGCGAATCTCATCCGATCCTGCCGGGGCCGGGATTTATATTGACGGGACCTATAGCGGGGTTACCCACACCGGTAATCCGACCGTATTTACCGGTATCGCTCCCGGACAACACTCAGTTGAGCTGAAAATGTCTAACTACCAGGGATATTCCGACACGGTTGAAATTGGCGCAGGTACGACTTCAACAATCAATGCAGATCTTGCCCCAAGTCCAAACCCGGGCCCGTTCGCATCGCTGGAGATCGACTCTTTCCCTTCCGGTGCTTCAGTTTTTCTTGATGATCAGATGCAGGGAATTACCCCGGTCACGATTTCATCCGTTCCTTCAGGAAAACACACAGTTTCCATACGCATGACAGGGTACTCAGACTACTCAACAATCCTGCAGCTTTCCCCTGGACAGAGCGCACTTATTTCCATAGCACTGGCACCAGTCCCGACACCAGTAATACCTACCAGTGCACCTTCCGGGTTGTTACCGGTAGCAGCTGCTCTTGTAATCGCATCAGCACTGGTAATAATGAATCGATATTACAGATGCGGCAAACAATGACCTTCTTACGACAAGCACTTACAGCTCAGGTTCGACCAGTGGATCATGGGGTTCTCTGTACTGCAAACCACACTATACTGACGTACCAGAGGCATCACCCCAATATATCAGGGCCTGGTGGACACCCAGTAAGCAGGACCAGGTGACAACCGGCCACTAACCATAGGGCCCTGGCCTGGTCAATCACAGGTGAAACGTATGAATGATTCGAAAAAATGTAACGGAAAGGTCATCGGAAAAAGTATCAGTGCAGCGCGAAGCGCAAAGCAGGCATTATATGCAGCTGCAGCCCTGCATACTATCGCACCGCTACTCCTGCTCACCTGCCTGGTGATCCCGCTTGTGTTAGCCACACACGGGTGAGAGACGGGTAATCAACTATCTGATGAATTAACAGGTCGTTCCCTGCTCATAACAGTTTTTTTCCTGCGGTTTCAAAACAACAGGATAGCATCCTTTAATGAGGTAACAGGATGGGCATGAGGATGATGTGTATGACAGATAACAATTTTACAGCCGGGATTCCGATTTGTGGATACTCCCGGGAACAATTACAGCCAGGAATATAAGGGTTGTAAATGAAGCATAACCTTTATGATCCTCTCCCCGGATCAGATTATATAACCACGCAGGGACTTGAATTCGAATGACTGAAGTATACGGAGCAATTTACCACAAGCTGGATGTAATAGGTGTACTCTCGGTGAGCGAGTACGATGTCATTAAAAATGACCCGCTCATGCCGCTCTATATCGACCGGCTTGGCCCTGACCGCTATGCGATTGCCCGTAACAGGTTAGTGGACGGGGTCATGGTCCCGGACCCGGATATGGAGATCTGGGTCGATCATGAGAAAAAATTTGCCGAACCCCTCACGTACCAGGACCAGAAAGGCCGGAAAGTCGTATACCCGGAACCTGGAAAGGTAAACCTAACAATCAAGAACGAACTTGTTACCTATCTCGACCACTGGCTGACCGAGATGATCAATGACGGGTACCGGCGTAACTAAAAAATGTAATGTACAAGTTCAATATGATTAGGTGGCATTCCGGGTTGTTATACGGACGCCCTGGCGAAAAGGTATCCCTGCAAACAGCCTGATCGGTAATCCCCCGCGTCCTATTCATGCCCCGGTCTGATTACAGCCCACATGAAAAACACCGCCGCGAACAACGTCAGCACAAGTCCTGCCGTGAAACCAGCCTGGTAACTCAGCGTGTAACCGATAATGAGTCCGGTAACAAGCGGCCCAAGGGTGTGGCCGATATCCATTGTAGACGAAAGTGCACCCATCGATGCCCCAATTTCTTTTTTTGCAGCAATTTCACCGGTATATGCCCCGGTAGCGACCGTTGAGAAGGAGAGGCCAAAACCTGCGGTGACACTTATCAGTAGGAACGCGTAAAAGTGTGTGAAATAGGGGATAACCGCAACAGAAACACCGATCATGAAAAGGCCGGCGATTATCTGGAACCGCTTGTCAACCCGGTCCGCGACACGGCCGAATAATGGTTTTGTGACAGCCATCAGAACCACCTGCACCGAGAAGATAATGCCGATCTCAAAGGCTGCGAACCCCCTGTCAAACAGGAAAACCGGGAGAAATGTTTCAAACGCCCCGAATGAAAAAAAGATCGCCATCTCGACCAGCGCGATAGCCCGGAGGATCCGGTCACCTAAAAAAGTCTTAAAACTCCGGGAGAACTCGTTGAACTGCATGAATACAATATCGTGGCGATCTTTTTCCGAATAGAGAAGTGTAATTGCGAAGGCGGGTATTGCAGCAAGGAATGCGACGAAATAAACTACCTGGTAGCTGATTAGTCCCGGGTACACGGCAAAATATGAAATGATGAAGCCAGCGGTCAGCGGTGCGAGCGTCCGTCCCACCAGCGTGGCAGATGAGTACTGCCCAAGGACTTCCCCCTTCCTTCCGGGGAAACGATCGACCAGCAATGCAGCAGCAACAGGACCAAGGATTGCGGTCCCGAGCCCGTGGAAGAACCTGACAGGAACAAGCATCAACGGGTCACTGATGAAGAGATAAAGGAGCGGTGCAACGACAAATATTACCCCGGCCACGATCAGGAGCCGCTTTCTCCCGATTTTATCAGACATCGCCCCGACAGGAAAGGAAAATAAAATTCCTGCAAACGGGGAGACTGCAGAGATCAGCCCGAGGGTTGCATCGCCTGACCCTAATGCCTGTGCAAAAAGGGGTAATACGGGACTTTTGGAAATAGTTGTTGAAAAAATTGCAAAAAACCCGAGCAGAAACAGGTAATAGAGGATTTTCCGGTCGTTTGATCGTCGGTCCATGTGCATGCCCGCCTGTACGATGAAATAGTGCAGCCTGATCGAATACGCCAGCAGATTATTATTGAATTCAATTAATTCTGTTTGTATTTCAGGATTATAACCTCCCCGGCCATGGGAGCCCGATTCCTGTCACCATGTCACGTACTTCATCCCGTATACCCCTGTCAAGCCGCACCAGGAGCAGGGAATATATCACCATCCCCGTTACAACGGCACCGGCAATAAGAAAGACATTCGTGATGGGAATGATAACCTGGTAGGCAGATACGCATAATGCCATTACAACCGACGAAAAAATAATCGAGGCAACCGGTTTTTTTTCAATTCTTACCTTTATCCGTTTTTTCAGGACATAATGGGCTGCCAGCGCAAAGATCCCGGTACCAACGAGGAGCGCAAAGGCGGCCCCGGTAATGCCAAACACCGGGATCAGCATGATATCAAGCAGGATCGTCGATACAGCCCCGATGGCAGTAACCTGGAATACACTCTTCGGCATATCAAGTGCACCAAGACACATTGTTTCAAGCGAAAGGAAGACCGTTACGAGCTCAACCATGAAGAGCAGGGACAGTGCGGGCGCAGCGGCGACAAAGGATGCCCCGTACAGGTAGTAGAGGAGACTGCTGCCAAGGACCCACGCCCCGAATGCGGCCGGTACTGCAAGGGCGAGCGAATATGTAATAGCACGTGCCAGCGCTGTTTCTACCGCCCCTGTCTCCCCTCCTTTCATCCATGATGCGATTTTTGGATACAGCGCTGTCCGGAGTGCAAACATCACAAAAAGGGCTATGGTCGCAAGCTGGAAAGAAGACCTGTACATTCCGATTTCAGAATTGGAGAGAAAATAGCCGACAAGTATAGTATCTGCATACCCCATCAGGGCCCCGGTGAGACCGGTGACGAATGCCCACCCTGAAAAAGAGAGGAGCCCGTTGATCTCCCTGCGCCCGAATTTTACGAATTTCATCGATAGGACACGTTTATTGATAAGCAGGCCGGCAATGATCCCGGCAATAAGACCCGCTGCCAGTCCACCAGCGGAATAACCGAGGTACACTGCAATCACCTGCACGGTAACCCGGATAATATTGTTTACCAGGTCGGCAATCTGCAGGATCCCTACCTTACCGCTCCCATACACCCCCGTCGATACGATACCCGCCCCAACGGATACCACGAGTGCAACGAGGAGCCAGAGAAAAAGACCTGACTCGTTGAGATCAACAAAGACGGACCGGGCGGCAACAAGTATAGTAAGAGTTGCTGCAAGCAGTACTACACGCACGGCGGCATGGGCAGAAAAGTACTCGTCCCGCGATTCCCCTTCACTGATACGCTGAAGGGCTGCACCACTGATACCCCCGTCGGTAAAAAGACCGATAATCCCTACATATGCGAGGAGAAGAAAAAATCCACCCAGAGCCGCGGGCCCGGCGTTGTGCGCAATATAAATCGTCGTAAAAAA
>JALOPT010000124.1 GCA_025453715.1 Methanoregulaceae archaeon
TTTTACACTGACATTTCAATTTCCGAAACTATCCTTTATGTTCGCTGAGAATGCTCATTACCTCGGTGAGTGGTTTATTCTGCCAATAGGATTAGACAAAAATGCACTTAGGAGTATTGATACACCTTATACATTTCTTCAGAATAGTGACATTTATCCTCTGTTAAAGAAAAGAAATAAGTTTGATCACAAAGGAACCTATGGGCATGGACTACTTGTCTCCGGTTCAGCAGGTAAAATGGGGTTTGCGGTGCAGGGTATGGATGACCTGCACCTGGACAGGTACTCACAGGTATGTGTATGCGGGCCCGAAAAAATGATGTATGCCGTGCTCCACCGGCTCCGGAAGGAAGGTCTCGAAGAGCGCGGGAAATTCAGCCTGCACCGGTATATGAAATGCGGGTGTGGCTTCCTGCTGTATCGACCCCTCAGGGCTCCGCGTATGCAGCGATGGACCGGTTTTTTCAGGGGAACAACTCCTCGAAACGGAATTCGGGCACTATTCGCGGGACGGGAGTGGAAGAAAAAGACCTGTTTAAAATTCGCTTAATGAGGTCTGCCTGACTCTTTTCAAATGTTTACTGGTATGAGTAACTTAAGGGCCCTCCATTTAATTAATTTGATTCATTTTATTGAAATAAAGCCCGAAAATCAAAAAGAAAGTTATTAATAAAACCACAAAGGATTTTAATTTGAACCTATACGAAAGACGAATTCCTTAGGTGAGTATAGGTATGACAAACGGAGAGGTGTAAAAAAATGGTATTTCATCCACCAGTGGCAATCGTTGCAAAAGCCGGTGACGCTGGCAAGTACAAGGTAGGCCTTCCCGCATGGAACATGGTATTACGTGGTTTCATGTCAGGAGCCTACATCGCCATGGGTGCAGCCCTTGCAACGGTCTGTTCAACTGGTATCATGGCAACCGATGCCGCATTACGGTACGGAACGGCAAGTGCCGGGTTCTCGCAGCTTATTCTTGGTGCGGTGTTCCCAGTCGGGCTTATCATCACCGTGTTAACCGGTGCTGAACTCTTTACCGGTGACGCAATGCTCGCCCCGATGGCAGCATTTATTCACAAGGTCAGCTGGATGCAGGTCATTAACCTGTGGATTTTCGTATATATCGGTAACTTTATTGGTTCTGTTGTGTTTGCCTACATCATGGCATACGGACCCCTGACATCATGGGACGCTGCCGGGACTGCGACAGTAACTGCGTTTGGGACGAGGGCGATAGCCATTGCGTCTGCGAAGGTAAGTTATGTGGGAGTAGCGGGCATGTGGTCTGCGTTCCTTAAGGCAATTGCCTGTAACTGGCTTGTCAACCTTGCAATTCTCCTCGGGATCTGTTCTGACGACATGGTCGGCAAGTTCTTTGGGATCTGGTTCCCGATCATGGCCTTCGTTTCGAGCGGTTTCGAACACTCGATCGCAAATATGTACTTCATACCTGCAGGGATTATGACTCAGGGATTCATCACTGACCCCACAAAGATAAATGCGGGACTCAACTGGGTTACCATGTGGACGAACAACGTCATTATCGTTACCCTCGGTAACATCGTTGGTGCGTTGTTCTTCGTCGGTATCATCTACTGGGTAGCGTTCAGAAAAGAGATCGCCGCATTAAAGTAGAGTAAACCCGGATGAAAATCGGAAATATAACTGTGAGGGTATCGATCGTCGCTGTTGCGGTGGTCGTAATCTTCACAATTCTTTTATCTTTTGCCTATTTCAGTTCAGGCAATACAGTACTGCTATTATACGGGATTCCAGCAGTGATTCTTCTCCTGGTGATACCGATGGCGCTTAATTACATGAGCCAGAAGCAGTATATGGAACTCATCCCGGAATATGAACGGGAGGCGAGACCGGTCAGAATCAAGATGATCAACATGAGTATGAAGGGACAGGTCGTCAGGCTCGAAGGTGTCGTGGAACGTACCTATTTCCAGTTTCTCAACCGTCCGCAGTTCCTTGTGGGTGACAGGACTGGTGAGATATCAGTCAAGATGTTTACCAGCCCACAGGAAGATATCAAAAAGGATGATGTCGTTGAGGTACTCGGGACAATTATTCAACGGTACATATTCACCGGAGAACCTGTTGTAAACTGCGTCTCGATTAAAAAGATACCCAAAAAAATTGAGATAAAGAAGGATTCTTCAAAAAAGGAATAATCCCTTCTGAAGTCCGATTTTGTGCATAAATTTAGTTTTTTTAGAACCCTGCTTCGAGCCCGTCTGCTATTTTCTGTTTCTTTTCCTGGTTGAGTCCAGAAATGTAATCTTCGAACCTGTGAATGCGGGTGCTGACCGGGAACGGAATACCAATTGTGCTGATAATCGCCTCACCCCGGTCAAGGGTCTGGATCTCGATCTCCATTTTCGAGAGGTCCTGCTTGGCACTACCCATGATGATATCGCGATCACCCCTGTCTCCAAGTCCCATTACGACAAAGGTGTTGATTTGTGCGAGTACCTTGGGGTCAACATTTTTTGGCTGCTGGGTTACCACACAGAGCCCTACACCGAATTTTCGCCCTTCCATTGCACATTCCCTGAATACCTGGGTGGAAGACCCCCCGCTTGCGAGGACCCGTTGTGCCTCCTCGATTGTTATCAGCACCTGGTGGGATGCCCCGTACCGGTCGTCGATACCAAAGCCACGTGCCTCAGACCGGTGTTTCTCCATGATCATCCTTGTAATAATCGAGAGGACGAACAGCTCGCTCCGTTCGCTCATGTCCGGGATATCGATCAGGACCACCCGGTTTTCATGCAGGCTGGAAAGGATATCGGGGACTGACGACCCCTGAGAGCGGAAAAAGGCTTTATTTCCGTTCACAAGGTTATCGATGTACCGTTTTATTACCATGACCGGCCCGCCCATGGAGTTCCGGATCTTCCATGACATGCTTCCCTCTTTCACACCGGCTGCGAGAATATCTTTTATTGGGAAAATCGCCGGGTCCACGGTCTGGAAGAATTCAATGATCTCTTTTCCCTTTATATCAGAGAATGCCTCGATAATGTCGTGCTGTGGCCCGGTAAGGTCGTGGAGGATGGAGAGATCGCTGATCCGGAAATCGTCGTATTCGAGGTAGAGCGTGTTCATCCCGTACCGCTTACGGTCGTTTTCGCCCCGGATCGTGAATATGGCGAGGCCGTCCCTTCCTTCTGTATAATGGACAAGTCCTTTTGTCGGCTCTCCTGTCGAGGACTTCCCGCCGCTTACGTATTCCCCGTGCGGGTCCACGATCAGGAGCCCGAATTTCTGGTGTTTCATACACGATGCACAGAAAGTCTTCATGAAGTTGCTCTTGCCCATGCCGGTCGTTGCAAAAACACCCATATGCTGCGGGAGGACTTTTGCAGGGATCCGAACGGCCACTTCCCTGATGATGTCCTGGCCGCTCCGCATGTAGCCGACTTCTATCTCGCCCATCTGTTCGGTGAGGAATTTAAAGTCCTCTGCAGCAGGGTCTTCCACGGTTGAAAATTTCGAGGGGATTGTCCTCGGCTTATGGAATTTTCCGCTATTGTCAACAAAACCGAGCGGGACTGCCTCAACCCCGATGAATACATCCTCCCCGAGGCCGTAGAACTTCTCTGCATAGACCCGGGTGTCCCAGCGGTTATCGGCGAAGTTGCTGTCATGGGTGAGATCGGTAATTTTGGCAAAAAACGTGACGTCTTTCGTGCGGTCGGTGATCTTCTTAATGTCACCGACGTAGAGGGTCGCGTCGTAGGGTGCGATGAAACGGTAGCCGAGGACGCTTTTCCCGACGAGCCGGTATTTTGAAGGGTCTGTAGTATCAGTATCGTGCAAATTCATCATGGTAATCTCCGAACAGGATATCATAGGTCTGTCGTTCTATGCCGGTATCCGCAATCCGGCGCATCAGGTCTGACCTGACCTGCTCCACGATCTCTTCAGTGAGGACAACGGTACGGTGGGCATCGAAGAGGGGGTACGGGTACCCGGGTATCCGGCCGTCACCGGAGCAGGCAGCGAGCCGGTCCATAACGTTCCGGACAGATGATGCCGATGTCTCTACCGGTAGGTCGATTTTCAGCGGGGACTTTGCCCGGGGATGCAGGCAGGCGATGTACATCTGGCCGTGCTGCCAACGGGGGAACTGGGCATGGTCGAGCAATTCTGTATCGACCCTGATCCACCAGGGGGCCTTCACCCCGAGTTCCTTCGCGAGCCCGTTCACTGAAGGGAGGATGGGATGACCGCCGCCCCATGTTGCGGTTGTCTGCTTGGAGACCCCTGCAAGGCCGATATCCCTGAGCCTGCAGGTATTCTCTATCCTAGTCAGGACCGTGTCGTGGCTCGCGTGGGAGACACGGAGTGGACCGTCCCGCAGGAGCAGTGCGCCGGAGCCGAGCGACCCTGCCAGGGTCTCTGTGACCCAGTATTCGACGGTATCCCGCAGTATGGAGGCTGCTCTGGTCCGGTCCTCGTTTTCCAACGGCGTCCCCGGGACTACCCCGAAACAGTCCTTGTACAGGCCGGGGAAGTCCTGGTTTTCCACGCCGGGCCCGATCATGGCGAATGTTAACGGGGTTAACGATCTCCTGCCCCGTTCCAGGTTATTAAACGTGCTCTGGGCGGCCCGGAAGAGGACAAGGGCCATGCTCCCCGATTCGAGGAGCATGACATTGCTCCCGTCGATGGCACATATCTCTCCGCACTCGCCCGGGTTGCATGCCTGGAAATCGTCGCGGGTGATCTTGCTTTCAGCCCTGAATTTCTGTACAAGATTTTTTGGAATGGTCGCCTGGATCTTATCAATTGCGGTCTTCACTGCTGTATCATACCCGGGGTCGTTTGGCATTCACACCAGCTCCTTAACACTGCTCGACTGGTCTGTTCCCATCTCCACGACAAGGGTATTCGTGAATTCCCCCTGCATCTCGGAGATGTGGGAGATCAGGATGATCTGCGGGAACCTGGACTCCTGAGTCCGGAGTGCGGTGAGGAGATTTGTCCTCCGCTCCTCGTCCTGGCTCCCGAAGATCTCATCGAAGATCAGGAGTGTGCTCTCGTGTACCTGGTGGAGCTCAGCAAGGTAGCGGGAGAGGGCGATGCGGAGTGCTACCGCGATATCGTCCTGTTCACCACCGCTGAACCGGTCTATTCCATAATCGTTGTCGACATCCCGGACGAGAAGGTTGAAGTCCTCGTCGAGCAGCACCTGTTCGTACCTTCCACTGGTGATCTCGCTGATGATCCGGCTTACTTCCCCTTCTATCCGGCTCCGGACGACCTGCATGAGGTAGATAACGTAATCACCGATGGCTGTCCGGGTCAGCCTGAGAAGGTCGATCTCTTCCCTCAATGTTGCGACATGCTGCCGGAGCCCCTCGATTATTGCCATCTCGCTTTCATGTCTTCGGATTTTCTCATTGGCATTGGTAAGCCGTTCGGTTGTCCTCGCGAGCTCGGTCTCTACCGTGCGGAGAGCGGTCTCGGCCCCTGCCAGTGCCTGTTCAAGGTTTATACCGATCCGGGGGTCAAATGCCGCCTGGGCGATTGTGTTTTTGAGA
>JALOPT010000125.1 GCA_025453715.1 Methanoregulaceae archaeon
CGGGAACACCTACGCGCTGGATAAATCGGCAGTGAAGGTACCTGAGGCCCTTGCGGTGTTCCTGTGCTGCCGCGGGCTGGCAGAGATCTCCGGGGGCGGATAGACCGTGCACCTCGAGGAGCTCCGGACAATTCTTCTTTCAGAGCGCGAAACCGGCAGGCTGACCAGTATCCCGGCTGACATTTTTGAAACAACAAAAAAGGAACTTGAGGAACTGACCTCTGATGTGCATGCAAACGAGGACCCGTTCAGCGATCGAACCCGCGTGCTGATTGAACGGGCCTCAAGCATCCGTGAGACCCTCCAGGACCTCTTCCGGATCAGGGCAGAGAAGATACTTGCGCTCTCGTCTGGTCATATCGATGGTCACCCGCTGGAAAAAGATGAACTGAAGAAGATGCTCCCTGCCGAACGTGAAATGTTTGATACGGTCACCGGTGCAATCGCAAAAAACCGCGAAATTTGTATTATTACCCGGCACGACCATATACCAGTTGCATCAGGAATTAAAGATTTCCCTGCGACAGGTGATGTGACCACAGGGGAACCGGCACCCGGGACAGGCGAGACACCCCCGCCCGGCCAGGGATATGTCCTCGCCCGTGTGCTGGACAATATGGAGCCATTTATGGGCGTGGATGGGAGAATTTATCACCTTATGAAAGAAGATATAGTGACACTTCCCCGGAGGAATGCGGAAGTCCTGAACGAACGCAACATAGTGTTAAATATCACTCCGGGAAAATAATACTGGTATTTGTTACTATTTCGATAGGTGTAAATCTCATGAAAATGCCCGCCAAATTTAAGACCTACTGCCCATTTTGCAGGAATCATCAGGAGCACGAGGTCGAGAAGGTAAAGAAAAGCAAGACGACCGGGCTCCACTGGATTGACCGGCAGAAGGCACGAAGAGGCCATGTCGGGAACATGGGGAAATTCTCAAAAGTACCCGGTGGAGACAAGCCGACCAAGAAAATCAATGTCCGTTACCGGTGCAAGACCTGTGGAAAAGCACATCTCCGCCCGGGATACAGAATTGCGAAGTTCGAACTGACGGAGTGAGTGAACAAATGGTACGTCAGCACAGGGATAACAGGAGTGCGTTTATCAAGGTCAAGTGCCCGGACTGCGAGAATGAGCAGCTGGTCTTTGACAAGGCATCCACCAAAGTGGATTGTGTCGTCTGCGGAAAAGTGCTCGCCGAGCCAACTGGTGGCAAGGCAGGCATCCAGGTTGAAAAACTTGCAGAATATAAGTGAGTACCGTATATGAAAGGCGAAGAATGGCCGGAGGAGGGAGATCTCGTCGTATGCACAGTCCAGCACGTAAAGGATTTTGTTGCATTCGTCTCACTCGATGAGTATAACGGGCGTGAAGGCCTGATCCCCATCTCCGAGATTGCGACAGGGTGGATCAAGTATATCAGGGACCACATCAGGGAAGGCCAGAAAGTGGTCTGCAAGGTCCTCCACGTTGATACAGCCCGGGGCCATATCGACCTTTCATTAAAGGATGTCAACGAGCACCAGCGCCGGGAAACAATCCGGGAGTGGAAAAACGAATCGAAAGCCAGCAAGTGGATCAGTTTTGCTGCGGAAGCTTCAGGCGGGTCTGCAGAAGCAATCGAGTCTGCATTATACAAAAAATACGGGGACCTTTACACGGCGTTTGAAGATATCGTCATGAACGGACCGGGTGTCGTCAGTGAACTCGGGCTCCCCGCAGCGACCGTGGATTCACTGGTCGCTGTTGCCAAAGAGAACGTAAGGATCCCGAAAGTCACGGTAGCCGGGAATATAATCCTCACATCCCCAAAGCCGGATGGAGTAAATATTATCCGCCGGGCACTCCGTAGTGCCGAACCAAAGATCCCGGACGTTGAGATAGAACTCACCTATATCGGTGCACCTGCCTACCGGATCAAGGTCACCGCCCCGGATTACAAGACCGCAGAAAAGGCAATTGAAAAGGCCGCAAGCGCTGCGATTGGCGTGGTGGAAAGGGCTGGCGGCGAAGGCAAATTCGTTAAAAAACCGAAATCCGGTAAGAGTTCATGAGTGGTCATATAAGGCGTTGCGACAAGGACAGGACCTATACTATTCAGAGGCAGTGTCCTGTCTGCGGCGACGCAACAAGGACTGCACACCCGCCACGTTTTTCACCTGAAGACAGGTTTGGGGAGTACCGGAGACGGGTCAAAGAATGGAAGATATAACAATCCGCTTTCTTGATGATTTTTCGAAAGATGAGGTGGATTCACCCATTCTTATCGAAGGACTGCCCGGGATCGGGCATGTCGGAAAACTTGTGGCTGAACATATCATTCATGAACTCGGCGCAAAAAAGGTCGCAGAAATCCATTCGATCTATTTTCCTCCCCAGGTGATTATCGAGGAGAACAGTGTCATCCGCCTTGCCAACAACGAGATTTATTTTTACCGGGACGACATACTTCAGGCCTTGTTCCTTGTCGGTGATTTCCAGAGCACATCAAACGAAGGTCATTACCTGCTTGCCGACCAGTACCTGAAAATTGCCGAGGAATTCGGGGTCAACCGTATCTATACCCTGGGGGGTTTCGGTGTCGGCCACCTGGTGGAAGAACCCAGGGTGCTTGCTGCTGTAAACCGGGTTGATTTAAAGGAACAGGCAGAAGAGGCAGGAGCGACCTTTGACAACGGAGAGCCCACAGGAGGGATCATCGGTGCGGCAGGCCTCCTGCTCGGGCTGAGTGCTTACCATGATATCGAGGGCATATGCCTGATGGGTGAGACCTCCGGTTACCTTGTCGACCCGAAAAGCGCTACAAGCCTTTTAAAAGTCCTTTCTAACCTCATTGGTATCAGTATCGATGCAACAACCCTCGCCGAGCGTGGGGTCGAGATGGAACGGATGGTCCAGAAGCTGATAGAGGGAGAACAGGCCATGCGTGACGAAGAACTAAGATACATCGGATAGAATGTATGATAGAGGGGATTGGGTAAGTTCACATGGGATCTTTAAAATTCTCCAGGGTATTGGTTTTTACCCAGGCTGAATAAAAAATAATCGGATTTCCGGATTTCCTTTTATTTATGCACTGATCCTTCCTGCGAGCTGCCCCTGTGGGTTATAGAGCGATGCGGTATCCCCTTGTGGATTCCAGAAATCGACCCCCGGGGGATAATACAGTTCATTGCTTGTTATCATCCCTTCCTTTCCGAAGTAAATAGTCAGGGTTGAATACGGGTTGAGAAGGTAGGTGAATGTGGACCCGTCACCAAGGGGAAAGTCAATGAAATTAAGGCTGTTCCCCCGGCTGTTTGTTATTTTCCACCCGCTCATGATAACCGGAGTACTCCCTGTATTTGTAATCCTCACAAACCTGCCCTCCAGGTTCAGTTCTGTCAGATGTACCCTCGTGTCCTGGCCGGATACCCCGGTTCCCGTGGTGGGGGTTGGGGCTACCGTCCCCATCGTTGCGGGCAGGTAATACGGTGTTACGGGAACGGTAACCGGTTTCCTGTAAGTAAACCGGTCAGCGGAAAGGGTTTCCGGCTGTGTCGCTGGAAGCGGGGTCAGCGTTACCTCCGGTGAGACCGGGGCAATGTCATTAGTATTATAGCTCCTAAAGAGCCGGATACGGTCTGCCTGGCTGAGCGTTGAAGGAAATGAAGTCGCAGCAGCCTGCCTGGCGATCATCTTTCCCCATGCGATAATCTGGTCCTCGGAAGCAGGTGTGGCCCAGGAACTATCATCTGGCGGGGTAAACGATGAAGAAGTATCCGGAAACGCTCCAAAACTATCGGTGGACGTGGTCGGGACCTGCCGCGATGTCATCTTCATCCACGCAAGTATATCCTCAACTGAGTCGGGATTGAGCCAGGAACTGTCATCACTCGCGCATACCGGTACGACTAACAGACCGGACAGGATAATACCCAGAATAAGACCAACACTAATACTTGTACATTTTTTCAATGTAATACCTCCAATTGTTTCAGTAAATATCTGAACAGGGACATTTCTGACCGATATTTACCACTCTGTAATGCCACTACTAAAATCCTCTTAATAAGACAGTATTTTCTCGAAATCTACCGGGAATGTGGCACAAACTAATATTTAAAATACCAGGAGTATACTCAACACCCCGGGATAATCCCCAATGCCTTATGGACAAACCAGCTCCTATTATGAGATTTAATGTGCCGGCAGGTGCCTATCCTGTACAATGCAGGTGAACGCAGACCTCCACATCCATTCCCGCTTTTCAATGGCGACCTCCCCGGGAATGATCCCGGGGAGCATCGTCAATGCCTGTGTGACGAAAGGGATCTCAGTCCTTGGCAGCGGCGACGCACTCCACCCGGAATGGCAGATACTCTGGTCCGAACACCTGGATAACGATGCGGGAGTCCTTGTCATCCCGACGTCTGAGGTTGAGGACCAGGACAGGGTCCACCACCTTATCATCATGGAAGATTTTTCAGGATTTTCTGAACTCCGTTCGATGCTCGTCCCGTTCAGCAGGGATATCCTGAGCGGGGGAAGACCGCATGTCCGGCTTTCCGGCAACCGGATTGCGGAAATGGTCCATCAACTCGGGGGGATGATCGGCCCTGCCCATGCATTCACCCCGTGGACTTCGCTGTATGCATATTTTGACCATGTAAATGAATGTTACAACGGGGAAACCGTTGACTTTCTTGAACTGGGGCTCTCTGCCGACACCTCCTATGGGGCAGCAATTCCGGAACTTTCCCAGGTCCCCTTCCTCACGAATTCCGATGCACACAGCCCTGACCCTGCAAAATTCGGGCGTGAGTTCACAAGGCTGTCCATACACAGGTGTACGGTCAGGGGGGTATTTTCAGCAATAAAGAAAGGAAATATCGAGATGAATGTAGGGTTTTTCCCTGAGGAGGGGAAGTACAACCGCACCGCCTGTACCCGGTGCTACGAACAGTACACTCCCGGACAGGCAGGAAAGTTACAGTGGCGGTGCCCGAAAGACCGCGGTCTGATCAAAAAAGGGGTCCGTGACAGGGCACTTGAGCTCTCCACCGGAACGCCTGGAAAGCGGCCTCCCTACCTCCATATGATACCACTCGGTGAGATAATCCGGAAAACCAGGAATGTTACATCAACGAACACGAAACAGTGCCTCCAGGTATATTCACGGCTCATTTCGGCATTTGAAAACGAGATTGCAATCCTGACAACAACACCAGTACAGGAAATAATGGAAGTTGACAGTGCAACTGCCGGTGCAATTGATGCACTCCGTAATAACAGGATTTCCCTTCAGCCCGGAGGTGG
>JALOPT010000126.1 GCA_025453715.1 Methanoregulaceae archaeon
CCGTTCCAGGGTACACCCCTGTTATAGTGGGACCCATGATGAATGTCCGGTGTCTTTTTGCAGCACAACAGGTACTCCCAAAGCTCGAGGCATTCTCAAAAGAGGTTGAAGGGGTAAAAGCGGCCCAGGATATCGAATACCTGCACCGGTTGAGGGTCGCATCGAGACGCCTGCGTGTAGCCCTTCCCCTTCTTGCTCACTGTTACCCTGAAAAAAAATACCAGAAATGGACATTGGAAATTAAGAGGACAGCTGGTATGCTTGGAGAGGCACGGGATTTGGACGTGCAGATAGAATTTTTAAAAAAGTATAAAAAACAGGTTATCCGGAGGAGAAAAATGTATGGGACTGTCCCGGCGCAGCCAGACAGCCCGCTTGAGGGCGCCATCAGTTACCTGTTGGCTGGTGTCCGTGACCGCAGGACAAATCTTCAGAAAGACGTCATTTCTACACTCAGGAACTTTGAAAAACAGCATATTATTGAAGAAATCCAGTCTGCGGTAATTCAACGCATTGCGCCTCCAGGTAAGAGGCACAGGATACCCTCGATGCGTGGTATCCCACCCATGGCAGCCGATCACCTCGGTAAAGAGATAGCCGACCTCCTGTCCTACGAACCATGGGTTCAATTCCCCGAAGCAGTTGCAGAACATCATGCAATGCGGATTGCAGCAAAAAAGCTCAGGTATACCATGGAGTTATATGCACCCCTGTACAGGCTCGGTCTGAGCAAACATACCCGGAAAGTAGCAAAATTACAACAGGTCCTTGGAGACCTCCATGACTGTGATGTCTGGATTGACAACGTCACCCGCATCGTCCTCAGGGAACGATCGCGGGAGAGAAAACCCGGGGATTTGCAAAGGCCATCTCCTGATATCGTTACCGGGTTTAAGATGTTCCAGCATGACCGGGAAAAAGCACGCAAGGCTATTTATCGCCAGTTTGCTCGTTACTGGTCTTTATTACGCAAATCCGGTTTTTTTGAGGAGCTTAAACATGACGTCCTCACGATACAGAAGTGTGGTTTTCAACATGCCCGGGCTACATCTGAAGATGAGGCCCGTGCTGCTGTTCAGCGGGTTGCAGAAATTTTCCCGGATGTTAGAGGCCATTCGGAACATGTGACACGCCTTGCGCTCATGCTTTTTGATGAGTTACGACCCTTACATAAGCTCAGTGACAGGAGCCGGTTCCTCCTGGAATGCGGTGGACTTCTCCATGAAATCGGTATGAATTATGGTAAAAAAAGGCACCCCCAAAGTGGTGCGGGTATGATTTTTTCTGACGAGGGGCTTCCCTTCGACCTTTACGAGCGAGGGGTTATCGGCCTGCTCGCACTCTGGCACCGGGGGCAGGTTCACCCGGAGACATCCGGGTATTTCCAGATTTTCTCTCCGGATCAACAAAAAAACACCCTTGTCCTTGCAGCTCTTTTCAGGATAGCAGATGGTCTTGATAGTACTCATCAAGGTTCAATCAGCTCGTTATCATGTACAATTACCCCGGATGAGGTAATCTGTGCAGGGACTGCATCACTTGATATCGAAGCTGAAAAAGAGAGGGCCCTGATGAAGGCTGACCTTTTTGTAAAAATATTTGAAAAAACTATTGTTTTCCAGTAATAGGCCCTTTAATTTCCGCAATTTGGCATCAGTTGCTTTTCTCGATCAGCAGGGGATACCACAAGGTTAGTAACAGGAAAAATAAGGAAACTGGTGTCCGCCTTTTTTTCGTTCAGGAACTATCTGATGAAAGAGAACTTCCCCACTATATCTCCCCACCCTGCACATGTGGTTCACTCACGATAGCGATCAATATCCACATAATTTATCGGCAATAACCTTAACAAAATAGCCATTCTCCTGGGTTTTCCGACGGTCAGATCTGCTGATTGCGGAGTGCGTCTTCCATCTCTCTCATTGCGGTCTTTATCTTTCTCTGCTCTGTGGCATTTGTTGCAGATATCCGGATGACATGGAACTTCGGGCTGACTGTGATATGTTCATGGTATGAGACATTCCCGATCGTAATGGTCCTGTCATGATGACTGGTATCATCATGTTCCATGGCCCGGAGCAGGTCAGGAAGGTCATGCGGGATAAATACTTCGAGAGTTGTCCCAGGCCCGAACCTGATAAGGTCATCAATCGCAGCCTCGTTGAAATACGAGATCTGGCCTTTATTGTTCAGTTCTATTACAGGGTTGGCCTCAAGGTAAGGAAAGGCGGAAAGGCGCTCAATCTCCCGTGCCATGGCAAGCCTCTTCGTGATATTGGTAACCGTTATCATTATTCCCGATTCCCTGTTATGCTCTTCGAGTGGGACAATGTTAATCTCACAATCGATTAACGGGCCGGATTTCTGCCTGAAGCGTGTCCGTAGCTCAGAATTCATCTTGGTTTCAAGGTCTGTGGTGATCTGGTTTCCAACCCGTTCATATACCTCATGACTCTCATAAAGGGACTCGAGAGAAGTTTCTATAAGGTCCTGTTTTGAACACTGGAGCATCCTTGCGAACGCGTCATTGACCCACCTGATCTGCTCATCCCTTACAAGCGCAATACCATGGGGAGATGCAGCGAGTATTGCATCAAGGATATGGTTTTTCTCGTACAGTTCCCGCTGCGCCCTCCTCTGGTCTACGCCCTTCCGTATCATTGACAGGAGCTCGGTAAACTGGGCCGCCGGGTCCCCGCCTTTCTGGAGATAAAAATCAGCCCCTTTATTTAATGCTTCAATTACCACTTCTTCCCTGCCTTTTCCGGTAAACACGATAAACGGGATGGTGGTATTGTCAGACCTCACAGTCTTTAAAAATGTAATGCCATCCATGTCCGGCATCAGGTAATCAGAGACCACAGCATCGTATTGGACATTTTTCAGCAGTTCGATGGCATCGGCAGCTGAGTCTGCGATATCCACCTTGCATTCACCCGATCGCTCAAGAAAAAGCCTGGTGATTCCGGTGAGTCCTGGCTCATCATCAACAAGAAGTACAACTATTCTGCCTGTCTCGCTCACGTAACATCACCCGGTAACACACTCGCGGATACCCTGACCTTTCCAGAGCCCGCCGGTTCCTTCACCGTCGCAGCCCATCCCTGTCCTGGAACAGAGGTCCGGGATCGTACCTGTTTCCCGGAACCCTGGATCTCTCTATACCACCTTTATCAGGATTCCACTACTTATAGTTCGTGAAACACCCAATATATATAATTTATAATTATTTTTTTATTTTTTATATAAAAAATATTTTGTGAATAGACAACTAACACACCCCACAATTTTTTTCTGACTCATAACCAATTTAAAAAATGTAGTAGAATTGTAAAAGATTTGGGGCATCACCCCCGCCGCTACAGCCGACACCGGTTGGGAGAGTTGCTTGGCTGAAGAACTGTCTCATTACCTAAACTGAATATAACTTTCTCCTGATTTCTCGAAAAAAGTATTGTATTGATTCAAAATGATGAACCAGCTGATTTTAATGAAATCCGGGAATCATTCGCAACCGGCATATCCTATTATAAGCAGATTTTTCCCTTTCAAGCAAGATAAAAAAATAATCATGAATGTCAATTCAGGCAGATGGACGTTTCCGGACATCAATGCAGCTGTCAGGTGGTGTAAAGAGCGGAACTCACAGGGTATCAGGTGTACTCTTGCCGTTCTCGGGGAGCATGCTCTATCAGAGCAGACCTCATTCCGCTTTGTAAAAGAGAATATTGATTGCATCAGGGCGATAGAAGCACACCAGCTCGATGCTTCGCTGTCACTCAAGCTGACTGCGGTAGGGGCCATAGTTGATCCCCGGGTCTGCAGGGAAAATACCAAAAAAATATTCGGCGAAGCAAGAGCCCGGCACACGGGGTTTGAACTTGACATGGAAGGAAAAGGGTTAATCGACCTCACCATCGATACAGGGATAGCATGTGTCAGGGTCGGATACCCGGTCACCCTTGCACTACAGGCATACATGAACCGGACAGGAAAAGACCTTGTAAATATCGTTTCGGCCGGGATTACACCAAGAATTGTAAAAGGAGCATATCATGGAGATTACCAGGAATTCCACATCGTCCAGGAACGTTTTAAATCACTCGTAGAGATGGTACTTCCTACAGGTGCGGCATTCCTGGTCGCAACCCATGACCCGGAACTGCTTGAATGGCTGACTTCCCGCCTCGATGACGAGAAACATCGTGTCGAGTTCGGGTTCCTTATGGGCCTTTCAGACCAGACAAAAAAAGAATTGGTAATGGATGACTGGGCAGTATCTGAATACATACCCCTTGGGAGCGAACCCGGCCCTTATATCGCAAGAAGAGAGCATTACCTTTCCCTGCTTGATACGATGGGGAGGGCCCCGGCACCCTGAGCAGGGGATGCGTCCCAAGGTTACCGGGGTTATCTCAATAAACCCCCGATTACCCCTCCGGTTAATCCGAGCACGGCATGATAGAGTGCAAGGATAATCAGGGTTACCGCGATACCGAGCCCTGCTACCATGCCAAAAATCCCAAGCAGGAACGTGCTCCCGACAATCGCCAGTACTGAGAGTATGGTAGCCCCAAGCAAACCGCTCAAAAATCCGGCCTTACCGCCGTTCCATACTCCACCCCCGGCTACCAGTCCTGCAACAAGCCCTGCAACCAGCGGTCCGATTACAGGTACAAAGCCCAGCACTACCATCAGGACAAACCCGACTGCAACTGCAAGCCAGAATGAACCGTCTTTTTTAGAACTCATCCATTGAGGTACTTGTCTGGAAAATGAGATTAATTTTTATATTGCATGATCTGTGGACCGAATGTACCATTGTCCTTTTAGTGCTACACATCTATGTACGGGCATTTTCGGAGTGCATCTTCCCTGACTTCCCGATATTATCGTGGCCAGGTTCATCGATTATAATCGTGACCATTCCAGGTTCTAACCCGGGTTTATCGGTTACTGGTCCTGGTAAATTCCCTGATGAGGAGATTTTTCTGCTCAATAGTCCTCCCCTTTGCCATTTTAATAAATACTACCGGCTTAATGCACATCAATATTCTGGTACCTGAACTGACAGCAATATAGAACTTCTGGAAAAATATACAGCCTGAACAGGACCATCCCAATTTTTCAGGATTGTTACTACCCTGAAATTTTCATGTAGCCGGTTCGATTAAGGACCTGGAAAAAAAGAAAAAAGGAAAGGATAACAATTAATCGGTCATTCAGCGGTCATTCGTAGTCTGTCCTCGAACTACCCCACGAAAACCCCTTCGCGCCTTCGCGTCTTCGCGTG
>JALOPT010000127.1 GCA_025453715.1 Methanoregulaceae archaeon
AAGCACAAATAGAAAAGCTGGAAGCTGAAATGAACGACGTCAATAATCAGCTGCTCGCCCTTGAAGCATCCCGTAAATGAACAATCATTGAACCGCTCATACAAATAAAGGTGCAAAAAAAGGAAGGCAAAACGGAGGATGAAAATGAGAACATCATATTCATTAAACCAGGACCAGTTCCAGGCGTTTCGTTTTTATTGGGAAGGAGAAACAAACACGATTTCACCCTTTCACACCCTGCAACGGGTTGGGATTACGGAGATCCAAAAAAAACAATTTGAAGAAAATGGGTTATTGGACAATGAGGCACAAAAAACTAAAGATATGGAGGATATTTTAAAAATCCTCGCTATGCCGGCTATCAGGTACATAATGCGGTATACCGATAATAAGTCCAATTTTAAATTGGATATCTATCAAAGGTCTGAAACCGGTGAGAAATGCGTTATTTTTTCAATGCAGGATTCCAGGACCATATTTTACCCTTGCAATACGGGCGAAGTGTCCAATCTTATACGTAATACTGCAGTTGCCCTTGATCTTTTGTCATCAGGTGTTCCTGTAGCCCTTTCATTGTCCCGCGTTGATGCCGCCGTAATGGGGGTTCTGATCGACATCCAGCGTCAATCACTATTCAACCAGGAAAAGGAGGGAAAGATTGCCGAAGGGATGAGGCCCATAACTTCTACTGCGTACGAAGTCTTCGAGGTCTTACATAATTACGAAAAAAATCCTCAGAACTGGCCAATTATTACCCTCTTTTTTGAAGAGATCCCATTCGGTAAGATTAAGGACGGTGATGTACGGGAATCCCTCTCCCGCATCTTCGCCCAGGGATACCTGTCCCGTTCCGGGGACGGGTATGTCCTCGTCCCGGCCCTGCTCCCGCTTTCAAAAACTCTTGTAAATCCCTCGTTTATTCTGTTAATTTCTGCGATGGCGCTGACAGAAGGTCATCCTGCACGTGAAATAAAACAAAATATTCTCGGGGGACCTGACGTAATTTTCAGGATTTCAAGTCAATCAGCAGATGAGGGGATCATTACCATGGACACAGTCATATCTGAATCTGTGAGTAATCTCATCAGGCAGATGATAAATGACCCCTCCCGCCAGTTCGGGGATATGCCTCCGGATAAAACGAGGGGGGCTGGAAGCACAAAAATCCCTGTACAAGTCCCTATAAATGTATGTCCACAATGCGGAAATCCCCTGTCTGAAAGTGCGAATTTTTGCAGGAAATGCGGAACTTCAATTCAACGTACAAGTGAAGGAACATCAGTTCCTATCAGTCAATGCCCCCAATGTGGAAATCCAGTAAATAAAGGGGCAAAGTTCTGTCGTAAATGCGGAAAAAATCTCTAGTAAACATTTTCAAGGTACAAAACGGGGTGGCCCATAAACCCGTGCAAAACCTCCACTTCGTTTCTATCAACTACGATGTTGGAATTGGGCGTGGATCTGATACATTTTTGAAGGTATATGGGGATGTTCCCTGGCTTTTTTTACAACAATCATTGAAACCATTCCCCGGAAGATTCCATCCCGATACATCCCCGGATGAAAATGGAAATGCTATTGACCTGGTACATGAAAACAGATACAACGTGTATTTGAAATGGTATCGGGGTTTCATATCCCTCCGACTTCACCCTAAATTTTTTCATTATTCACCGGTTGCAGATCTATTGTTCTGAAAAAAAAGAGAAATTAAATCCCGTCCAGCGCCAGTGCCATACTTGCAAGGACCATGAAAAAGATAATTCCGACAATAATTCCGATAGCAATGAAGGCGATAATATGCATTGTCTGGTACGGTACGAACGGTATCTGCCCTTCGTTCATCTTTTTTGCTGTGTATCTGCCCTTCGTTCATCTTTTTTGCTGTCGAGTAAGCATCATAGATACCGTAAACAAGGACAATCAGCCCTGGTATCACGAAGATCATGTACCCGATAATTGTCCCGAAAAAAATGAGCAGCCCTTTCCCGAGACTTCCGTTATAGACCTGCCCGAGGCCGCTGAACAGGAAGGAGGCGATTGCAGCAAGGGCCGGGCTTTTCTGTCCCTGCCCGGACGTGGGTCCCGGGGCAGTAACCGGCTGAACCGGTGGCGGAGGGACTGTATTACCCGTGTTTGTTCCCACCGAAGCTCCACAGTTTTCACAGAACTGGTCTCCCAGTTTAATACTTGCACCACAATTTTCACAAAAAGCCATGAAAATACCTGAACTGATCTCCTGTCAGGATCTGTTATTAGCATTTCGGAAGGAGCACTCCTGTTTTTGATCCAGTTTAATCGGGCACCAGAAAGACGAACAACCTCCCCTCCCTGGATGGAATGTACCTCCCCGGCAGCCCTTTTGTTATTCCGTACCAAGCGGCTTACCGCATACCCGGCAATACCTGGCCCCCTTCCTGTATGGTGCCCCGCATTCTGTGCAATACCCTGCAATTCCATTGATACATTCGGGGGTGGTTTCCCCGTCTTTAGCCTCTTCTGCAGTGGGAACGGGCCTCATCACGTTCTCCACCGTGGCTATCCCGTTTCCCGCAGCAGCAGGATCAGGTTGTTCAGCAAGGATATGCGCAGCGTTCGGCTGGTGGTGGGCTCTCTCAATATTCCTGTGCAGGATCCACCAGCCGAGCGGTACAAGTACCAGGATAAGGATCACCAGCCCGAGGTATTCAAACAATACGAGAGAGAGGTTGAACAGGCTATGCATGATCATGGCGCCTGCAAGCCCGAGAAAGATGATCTTTCCCCGTTCTGCCTCCGGACGGAACTTTGCAATTCCAAGTGCAAATCCCCAGATGCAGGAGAAAATCATGTGCCCGGGAACTGACAGCAATCCCCTCACCAGCCCCACGATAACTCCCCCTTCAAGGACATAGAACAGGTTTTCAACCGTGGCAAACCCAAGCCCTGCGGCAGCAGCATAAACTATACCGTCCATCGGTTCGTCAAACTCAACACTTTTGTAGACAAAAAAGAAGACTACAGAAAATTTCAGCCCTTCCTCTACCACGGGGGCGACTATGGCTGTCAGAAAAACCCCGGAGGGAAAAGGCATCTCCAGAAGGATTGCCGGGAATACCGACAGCGCACCGAGCAGGAAAATTTTGGCAACGAGGTACTTCGGTTCCGGTTCGTACCGGTCCTTCCGGTAGATATACCAGATGATAAGGAATGCCGGGGCGATAGCGAGTACCAGGAGCTCGAGCATCTCAATATGGGTGTCTACCTGTCCCGTTATAAGGTGCCCGGTACGGGAGAGGAAGACCAGCATATAAGTAGAGGGCTTTCCAAAACTGCCTCATGGTGATGTGTCCCGATGGCGTTGGATCAGCGGTTCTGTGAGGAGTGTGGGAAACCACTGACTCCGGGTGTGAAATTTTGCGAAGAATGCGGCACGCCTGTCCCGTCAATGGATTCCGCGGGCCAGGCAGGAGCAGCGCCGGCGGTTTCACCGGGATCACCTGAAATCCCCCTGGCCGTGGTGCCGTTCGTGTACCAGCGGCGGGGAATTTTCTCAATAGACCGGTGTACCCTCGTGGTGTATACAGGCCAGGTCGTCATCGCCTATGTCAGCAAGGCCTCGGAAGATGAGTTTGACCAGGCCACGACCGAAGTGGAGGCCCTTCTCGAGAAAAAACACCTTGAAGGTAAAGACCTCTGGCAGCTGGCAGCAAGTGCCGGATTCTCCCTTTTCAGACCTTCATGGAGCCCGGTTGATTTCACAACCGGGGAACATGTACGTGAGCAGAAAATGCTCCGGAATATTTCCATCCCGACCCGTCCATGGGAACGGTACCTTTCCATGGCACCTGCAGCAGTCCTTGCAGAAGACGGCAGGAACAAGTCCATGCCACGGGCGTCAATATCGTATATCAGGGGGGAAAGCGATCCGGACACCAGCACAGAACAGGTCCTTATTTATTCTTCTGCAGGGTTAACGCAGTTATATTTTAACTATGGTATCTATTTCCTTGCACGGGCCGTTCTCTTTTCGTTCCTGTTTCCGGGCCGTGGGGTGCATGAGAACCCAAAAGGGGTGGTCCCGTTTGCAGGCGAGCCCCAGGTAAAGGGGTTCGGGTTCCAGTACTCGTGGAACATTGTCGTTACTGACCAGCGTTTTATCTTCTGCATGATCGAGGATGACCTGGCAGATGAAGTGACAGAATGGACAGAAAGAGTAAAGAAGGATGCAAGGAAGGCTGGCCGGACACTGCGGGATGAGGACCTCACCACTCTCCCGGATGCCCCCTGGCACAAGCTCATGAATGAGCCGGTCACGGCACTCCTCGAAAACGATGTGAATTTTTTTATTCCCCTTTCTGCAATACAATCGATAAAAATCGTCACGGGCAGCAATGGGCAGGCAGAAGAGCTCTGGTTCTCCCTCCATGGTGAACCGTATCACGTCGGGTTTCACGGAGAGAGCGCCTCGTACATCAGGCAACTGCTTGAAAAAGTCCTTCCAGGCAGGGTGTCAGGATGAGCTGCAACCACAGGAGACCAGGTATTCTCCTGATCTGACCCAGTTGAGTCCACCTGAAGTACCGAGCCAGTAACCCCCGGTTTCATCCTCTTTCATGACTTTGAGCTCGTTTCCGGCAAGGCCATTCGCGGTGGTGATAATGCTCCAGTTACCGTTGTCCCTGATCGCAATACCATCGTATTCCGAACCTACCCATAACCTTCCCTTGCTATCTTCGTATACTGACCGGGAGTTATCTGCAGCCAGGCCGTCGGTTTTCAGGAGCACTGAATGCTTATCGCCCTGAATCCGCAGCAACCCTCCCTGGTCCGAGAAGCCCGTAGCGATCAGGATTGCCCCGTCCCTGCTTTCCAAAATCATCCTCACCGCCTGGTGAGGGAGACCATTGTCGACAGAATAGTAGGCCCATGACCCGTTCATGAACCGGTAAAGCCCGCCCCGGTTCGGGTCAGCAGAACCTATCCACAGCGCCTGATGACTGTCCTCGTACAACACATCAGTTGTCGCAAGGCGTAATCCACCGTCCGGGGATTCCCTGTGCCAGGATCCGTCTCCGAACCAGGCAATACCTTCACGTGAACCAGCCCATATACGCCCGGATCTCGTTTCATGGAGGGACAACGCTTCATTGAACGGGTAAGAGTCCTGCCCGCCTCCTGAAAGGATATGCCATACCCCGGAGTCGTACCGGGCCAGCCCACCATCATGACCTACCCATATCCTTCCCTGTGAATCCATAATTATCGCCCTTACGAATCCAAATGGTGGGGGGTCACCCGGGACCGGGACCCTCGTTTTATTGGTCCTGCTGATGAGGACCAGCCCGTTTTTTCCTCCCGTCCAGACCGTGTCATTCACGATGACAAGGGTACTGACTTCATCAGGAGGCCTGATTAATGCCCACCCTTCCGGTAGAGAAGTACCCTTGTATGCAGCTAATGTGTAATGGAGGAGGGTGACAATTATGACTACGATCACAACTCCTGCTACAAGTTCTGCAACGGGTTTTGCATAAGATTTGAATGCTTTTCTCTCCGGCATTATGGACACCCCCGGAAATTCCCGGGTACGTTGCCTGCCACCAGCCTATATGGGTATTTCATCGCAACGCCTCCCGTCTTTAAGCCTGATAAAGTCAAGGCCCAGCAGGTCCACCTCTCGTTCATCGTGTGTCACATATATGAGGATTACCGAGGAATCGTTCGTAATTTCCCGGATGAGGTTAATGAAGTCATCTTTTAATTTACTGTCAAGGTTCGTGAGCGGCTCGTCCATGAGGATTACCTTCGGTTGTGGAGCCATCGCCCGTATAATACTGGCCCGCCTGGCTTCTCCTCCCGATACTTCATCCGGGTACCTCCCTGCAAGGTGCGAGATCCCGGCCCGGGAAAACAGGTCTGAAACTATCGCGTCCCGGTTTTCCCTCTGGATTTGCCCCATGCCGAACAGTACATTTTCTGCGAGTGTCATATGTGGCCATAGTGCAGGGGCCTGGAAAACAAACCCGGTTGAACGGGTATATGGTGGCTCTGCCCAGCCCGGCCCGCTTACCATCCGGTCATCCAACCAGACCTCCCCATGGTCCGGGATTTCTAGCCCGGCAATTATCCTTAAAAGCGTTGTCTTTCCGCTCCCGGATGATCCAAGGACTGCAATCGCATCCCCGTCCTTCACGGTCAGACAAACATGGTCGAGGGCCGTATGACCATTAAATTCCTTCGATACGTCATTGACCCTGATCATGGACTCTCCCCCCCTTAGTTGCATGTCTGATTGTATGAGACCTTCGAAAAACCCTTACAGCAAGGATAAAAATCACACCTGATAGCAGCACAATCCCGGCAAGGAGCAGGCAGAGTTGTGCAACGCTTCCGGATGCCCCGTAATGGAGATAATTGTAAAGCCTGATCGTGATCGTGGAACTACCTGGCGGGATTATCATGATGGTACCCCCAAGTTCCCCGAGTGTACATGCAAATACGAGGTAGATGGCCATGGCGATTCCCGGGAACAACAAGGGAAACCTGACCCGGGCCCAGTCGTGGAGGAGCCCGGACGAAAAGACCTGCCCGGCCTCGATGAGTGCCCTGTCCGTGAGACGGAGCTGTGCACAGAGGACAATTGCAGCGATCGGGATGAAGCGGAATATGCTAAGAAAGACGGGAAGGACCAGACCCCCGGTATATGGTATCAGGGCAGGACTGTTTGAAATGATGGCCAGACCAATCCCTGCAAGCGCTGCCGGTATGGCAAGCGGTACCATGCAGAACCCCCACCATAACCCGGACCATCCGGAATGACCTGACATCTCCCGTGCAGCAGCCATGGCCGGGGCCAGGCACAGGAGGGCAGCAAGCAAGGCGGTAGTGAAGCTGAAGACCAGGTCGCTATACATCGCGGTGGTCATGGCCACGGTCTGCCCGGTAATCGCGGAACCAAGGAGGAGTACAAGCACGTAGACCGTTCCTGCGATCGTGATAAGAATGGCCGCCTGTGTCAACCGGAGAAACCAGGAAGGCAGATGGAACCTGGATGAATGAAATGCTCT
>JALOPT010000128.1 GCA_025453715.1 Methanoregulaceae archaeon
CCAGCACCCCCAGTCCTTTCCTGGCATGCTTGCAACTGAAGCGGTAATGGTCAGCGCCATATTTGGCAACCATCACAAGGTAGGTATGAAGGATGCCCGCGAAGAGGCTATTTCTCACCTCGAATTTGTAAGTTTTCCAAAAGACAAGATAGATGCACCGCTCTCCCAGCTGAATCTTATGGAATTGAAGCGCGTCCAGCTTGCCCGGGCCCTTGCCTCAAGGCCGAAACTCCTTCTCATGGATGAACTCACCACCGGCCTCAACCCGAACGAGAGCGGGGAAGCGATCAGCCTGATTAAAAAAATACGGGACGATGGTACGACTATTATGCTGATAGAGCACGTAATGAGGGTTATTACCGGTGTGTCCGACCGGATCGTGGTGCTTGATCACGGTGAAAAAATTGCAGAGGGTACACCCCTCGATGTCCTCAATGATCAGAGAGTAATAGATTCATATCTTGGCGAAAAATATACTACCTAGAGGTTATTTTTTGCTCAGGATTGAACATCTGGATGTCTGTCACGGTAACCTGCATGTGGTGTGGGACCTGTCTATGGATGTCCACAAGGGAGAGATCGTTACACTCCTTGGACCAAATGGAGCCGGAAAGACTACATTTGTCGAGACAATCATGGGGCTCAACCGGAGCGCCCGGGGTTCAATACGGTTTCTGGACGAGGAGATACTGGGGCAGCAACCCTACGAAATTGTTAAAAGAGGTATTGCACTGGTCCCGGAAAAAAGGGAACTTTTTCCTAAGATGTCAGTCAGTGAGAACCTGGACCTTGGCGGTCACCTGAATGTGAATGGTGCCGGCGATCCTGAATCAATCCTTAAAATGTTCCCGGTCCTGAGAGAGCGGCAGGACCAGCTTGCGGGCACGTTATCCGGCGGTGAACAGCAGATGCTGGCGATAGGCCGGAGCCTGATGTTAAACCCGAAATTGCTTGTGCTTGATGAACCATCACTAGGACTGTCACCGCTTTTTGTAAAAAGTGTGCTTGAATCTGTTGCAAAACTGAACGAGTCCGGCCTTTCAATCCTTCTTCTCGAACAGAACATCATGCATGCCCTTGAAATTTCGCACCGCGGGTATGTACTTGAAAACGGAAGGATCACAATCCAGGGTACTGCACAGGAGCTACTCGATAACCAGGAGATACAGGCCTGCTATCTCGGACTATAGTGCAGGATACAATAAACGGGCTTTAAAAATCACAGATATATTTTCGATAGAATTTTTACGAAAGTTCCCTGTTTAAAAAATCAGGTGATCCATCAGTTGGAACATCTATAGTACATTATTGCTCGTTATCCAGGAGATAATTTTATTCGGTTCAGGTAATCCTGTCATTTTGAGACAATCCAACGGTCCAGGGATCATCCCGGCCGGGGGCTGTCATGGCAGCGGGGGCAATGCTCCAGGGAGCGTTTTTTTTCTAATTTAACGACATTTTTAGTATTGGTTATGAGTCAAAAAAATTGGATGTCGGTTGTTCAAAATCACCAAAAATTATTTTGAAAGCAGTTTATTGAAACGTACTTTCCATTTGGGTACCCTTTTCCTGATCTCTTCGGGCAGCGAGACAAGTCCGCGTGGCAGGAATATTACAACGAGCACGAGAATGATACCGATGATGATGAAACGCCCATATGTGAGACCGAGGGACTGTAGTCCATCCCACAGCAGGGTAATAACTATTGTACCGATAATCGGCCCGGCCAGTGTACCAAGCCCGCCACTTATGGAATAGATAATAGGCCAGAATGAAATATCCACACCGAAAATTTCAGGCGTAATATACCCTAGATAATGGATTTCCAGCGCACCTGCAAGACCGGCGAAATATGCACTAACCATGAATGCAAGCAGTTTGAACCTGACCGGATCGATCCCTGCAGCGCGGGCTTCCAGCTCATTTTCCCGGATTGCTGAAAATGCAAGTCCTATTTTTGAATTGAGAATAACCCTGAACAGAAGTATTACTATCACTGCAATGAGCAGGATAGAGTAATACTCGTATACAAGATAATTCGGGACGGTATTGCTGATCAGCGGCGGTGCTGCAATTCCGTCCCACCCGCCGGTAACGGTACTGAACTGGCTTGCTACCAGCACCTGAATAATAACAGCAAACCCGAACGTGACCATTGCAAGGAACCATTCCTTCATCCTCACGCAGATGATACCTATGAAAAGCCCTACTGCTGCTGCTGCTGCCCCCCCGATAAAAATTGTCAGGTACGGTGTGAGGCCGCTTTTCACCGCGATCAGCGTGGAAATGTATCCGCCAATCCCAAAAAATGCAGCATGACCAAGAGACCCCTGGCCACTATAGGTAAGGAAGTTCCACGCCGATGCATAGATGATGAAAATGACCATGATGATCAGAACGGTTAAATAATAAACATTCAGCCCTGTAACGAGGGGGATTAAGACCGCACATGCCAGTACAGCGAGGGTAAGATACAGGACAAGCCGTTGATTTTCAATCATATTCCTTACTCCGCCTCCTCCCCGAACAGGCCCGTAGGCTTGATGATGAGAACGATTATCAGGATAAGGAACGCAACCGCATCCTTCCAGGCCCCACCGATCGTCAGAACCGTGAAATTTTCTGCAATTCCGAGGAGAAGACCCCCGATTATTGCGCCTGGTATGCTCCCGAGCCCACCGATAATTACTATGGCGAAGGCCTTTACAGCCGGAACAGAGCCCATATACGGGTTAAAAACCTGGCCACTGACAACCCAAAGGGTCCCTGCAGCCCCGGCAAGACCGGCCCCGATACCAAAGCTCAGCATGTCCATCCGTTCGACATTTATTCCAACCAGCATTGCTGCCTTCCGGTTCTGGCTGGTCGCACGCACTGCAAGCCCGAGCCGGGATTTCTTCAGGAAAATATAGAGCGCCACGAGGATTATAACCGTCGTAACAATGATAATAAGGTAATCCACGGGGATTTTCATATCCCCCACCGCAACAGTAATCGATTCAAACGGACTTTGAATTACTTTCCATTCATCAGTCCAGATCATCGCGGCAACATTTTCAAGGATATAAATCAGGCCGATACTGATGAATATTTCATTCAGTTTCCCTGTACCAAGAATCGGGCGGAAACATAACCTCTCAATGCTCACACCGATCAGGATAAGGATCGGGATCGATGCGGCCAGCAGGACATACGGGTTGAAACCTGTGAGCACGAAAAATGAAAATGTTACATATGCCCCGATCATGAGCAACTGGCCGTGGGCAAAATTCACGACCTTCATAACCCCGAAAATCAGGTTGAGGCCTGTAGCAAGAAGAATGTAGATACAGCCGGCATACAAACCCCAAACCAAAACCTGCAGGAAGATGTCAAGGCCGATATCCATTTCTAATTACTCCTCTGGAAATGTGTATAAAAAATTGGTGTTATCAGGGTTTATGCTTTAGCTGGGACATACCAGTCCGGGAGCACAAATTCACTTTCTTTTAAGTTTGCCGGTGAGACAATCTTCGGCCTTGTTTCATTAACTGCCGTGTCCCATACCAGTTGTTCCATCGTAAGGTCGAATTTGCTCTCCCGGAAATCCTGGGAGAAATTGATGGTCTGACCTTGCATATTTTCCACTATCTGGGGCATCTGCAGGGTCGCAATCGCATTCTTCACTGCCGTTTTATTTAATGTGCCGGCGTTTTCGACTGCTTTTGCACCAATGTATACCCCTTCATACGTCGCAACACCCATCATTCCAGGGAAACCGCCATACTTCTTATCAAAATCTGAAACGAATTTTTTGTACGCAGTTTCCGTCGGTCCTTTCGGGACAGTGTATGGACTGAAGCGACTCTGGATTATTGAATAGTCCCCGTATTTCCCAACACCCTTATAGAAATCAGGGTCGTCATTAGGTTCTATCGCAATAAAGATCTTTTTCAGGTCAACATCTCTCATTGCCTGGGTCTCGATTGGTATCTGTTCGTTCAGGAAAGCCGCCACATAGACAACATCCGGGTCAGCACTCTTAATGCTGGTCAATGCGGTCCTGAAATCACTCTCACCCATCTTGAATGTTTCCTGGGAAACCAGGTTGATCTTAAGGCTGTTATTGGCGATTGTATTCTTTATTGCTTCAAGGTGACCTTTTCCATAGGGGCTGTCCTGGTAGAGCACGGCAAGTTTAAGCGGCCGTTCCGCCGGATACCCGAACTTGTTATTGATTGCCGGCCGGATGACATTATCGATAAACAAGGTAGTCTGGCTTCCCGAGTCATCGGTTGTCGGTGCATGGTGGAACATGTAACTTGTATTCACATCAGTACGGCGCGTGATGACCGGCGTTGATGCCCCGGTAATGATATAGGGAACGTTATGTTCCGCGACGATAGACTGGTGAGCAGAGACAACGGCACTCGAGAAGCCCCCTACCAGCATATCGACGTTGTCCTGGGTAATCATCTTTGATACTGCCTTCTGGCCCCCTTCCCGGGTTGATTCATCATCGCCCTGGACCAGCACTATCGGGACACTTTTTCCCAGGTCTTTTACATATACTCCACCCTTGGCATTGATCTCATCTGCTGCAAGCTGGGCGGACTGCCAGACATCCTTTCCTGTCGTACTTGACGGTCCTGTCAGGGAAGCAACAACCCCAATCTTCAACGCCTGGGAAGGTGTGGTCGATACCTGTTGCTGAGTGCAGCCTGCAAGGAATGCCCCGAACAGGACTAACCCGATTAATAATAACACATATGTATGTTTCATTCAATATCCTCTGCTATGCTATTGCATAGCAAGGTTTGATATAACATTGTATAAATATTCCCATTTAGGTTTCGATACCCAAAACGAAGGGAGCCGGGGTTAACAACCGGCCCGGAAAAAAAGTCCGGGAAATATATTATTTCCCGCTTTTAACCGTTTTCGATCCCCTTAAAATACCGATTTTACCCGTCCGGACAAGTTCCTTGACACCATACTGCCGGAGAAGGGTTTCAAGGGCATCGATCTTCTCGGTGTTACCTGTGATCTGGAGTATAAGGGTCTTTGTCCCCATATCAACTATCTGGGCCCGGAATATCTGGGCAATCTGCATGATTTCATTCCTTGTAGCCCCGGAATCCGCGTTTACCTTGATCATCGCGAGCTCCCGTTCTACGCGTTCGTTATCAGTGAGATCAGATACCTTGATAACATCAATAAGCTTGTTGAGTTGTTTCATCACCTGCTCAATCTGGGCATCGTCACCAATGCA
>JALOPT010000129.1 GCA_025453715.1 Methanoregulaceae archaeon
CCGATGATCCGCTTCTGGATCTCGTGGTGGAGGAAATTCCCTGCCTCAAATTCTTCTTTGGTCGGGCTTGGTCCCCCTATCAGGACCCCCTTGAACCTCTCGAAGAAGTCTTTTTCTGCGAGGAAGATCGCGCTCGAGCGCTCCCCTATCTTGGTATAAAATTCGTTAATTGCGATCTCCCTGAGCCTGCCAAACCGTGCGGCGGACTGGCCACCTTTCCGCTGTTTTCCGGGAACGGTGGATGTAACTCCACCTATCGGTTCAATATGGTTCCCGCGGAGAAAGCCCCAGTATGCTTCCCTCCGGTCGAGGACCAGGAGGCCGTACACGCTCTTTTCTTCGAGCATCTGTTTGAGCGGCTCGAGCTCGAACTGGGAGCTGCACCGGTACATATAGAGATTGAGCGGCTCCGGGGGTTCGATAATCGTGCACTCCAGGTCGGTCCTGTCCCCGCCGAGCAGGATGGTACCACAGAGGACTGCGAGGCCGTTCGCCGGCGGTCGTTTATAGTATTTCAGGCGGGATAGGATTGAAGAGATGGCACTCTGGACATTCGTTTTTGTCTGCTTGCTCTTGATGTTCGCACACTGGCCGAACTCGTCCTTTAGCTGGTTGGTCACATCGAAGATCTGTTTGTCGGGGGGGATGTATATTGTAATAAGTTCTGTCCCGCTCCCCTGCTTTGATTCGAGCTTCTCTAGAGTCTTTTTAAATTCGTAGCGGCGCCGCGCCTCGTCCATCTCATCTACTTCAGCCATACAGGAACTCCCGGTACCGGGTCAGTATCTATTTCACGCCTTCAGCCATAAATTTGAGTATACTCCGCTATCAGTACCTGGTCTACCTCACCATTGACACCGTGGGTCCCGTTGAATGAGAAAAACTTCTTTGGCTCCTTTGCCAGTTTGTAAAGTTTCCTCCCGTCGTCAAAAGGAATTATCGTGTCGTCCGGTGCATGGAACAATGTGACAGGTCTCGGGGAAATTGAACCGATGTAGATATCCGGGTCGACAGAGAGCAGGAATTTTTTTACATCTTCCCTGAACTGCGGATTATCCCCTGCCCTGCCAAACCCTGATGTTGAGATCCCCACGTACCCTGCAAAACCAGGGTCGGTTGCGGTGGCGACTGCCGCATACCTGCCCCCGTTACTTTCTCCTGATGCATAGACCGGTACAGCATACCTCGATGTGAGATACTGCCGGGCATTGATCATATCGCATACCGTGTCATAGTATTCAGGGAACTCCCCCTTCTGATAGAGGGCAAAATCCTTCTCGAAATCCAGCGGATAACCAGGTGTTTCTCCCCCGTTTCCCCTGATATCCAGCACGAGGTAGGCATACCCGTTTTGTGCATAGGAAACCGCCCGCCCTTCATGTCCCTCTTTTTTATTCCCTGCTCCTGGTGCATGAACAAACGCGGCCTTCGGGTTGGCTGGCGATGCAAGCAGGCCGTACAAATCCCTGTGGGGTGTATGGAAGACCAGCCTGCTTACTGTTACATTCCCCTCTGTTTTCAGTATGTTCTCCGTGACCTGGACTGGTGGACAACGGACTGACAATGCACCGGAAGAGTTGACTGAAAATGTCCGTTCCACTGGGTGCGTACCAGTGCACCCGGCCATCAGCACGGCTATAATGATAATAAGTCCGATCCATGGTATCCAGCCATATCGATTCAACACCTGGTTCCTCCTGCCCCCCCGAGACAGCGATACACGATACTAATGGTCTTTGCATCTGAAATCCTGCCATCAAGACACATCTCCTTAAGTTCACCATCGGTTACAGTCACCAGTTCTATTAACTCGTCCTCGTCTTTTTCGAAGACATCTGAAGGAGAGAGGTCCCTGGCCTCAAAGAGGTAGAGTTTTTCATCTGTAAATCCGGGAGTGGTATAGATCCAGCCTTTTGCGATCATTTCACCTGCCTGGTAGCCGGTCTCTTCGATGAGTTCCCGTTTTGCAGTCTCAACCGGGACCTCACCTGGTTCAAGTTTACCTGCAGGTGCTTCGAGGATGTAACCGCCAACGGCAAACCGGTATTGCCGGATCAGGTACCAGCACGAGTCCCCGCATTTCGGTAGAACGACCACGGCATTCCCCGGGTGGACTATGACTCCCTCCTTTCTCCGTCCGTCAGGGAGCGTATACTCAATTTGTTCAACATGGAGGCGTTTACCGCGGAAGAGCTCCATTGGTCACTCCTCCGCATAGGGAATGGGATCAGGGATACCTGCCGCTTTAAACGCTTCTTTTCTGAAATGGCAGGAACCACATACCCCGCATGCCTTGTCCTCACGCTGGTAACAGGACCAGGTATGCTCGTACGGGACGCCAAGCACGAGGCCACGCTCAAGGATGTCCCTCTTGGTCATCGATATAAACGGGGTCAGAAGCGTGATACGGGTGCCATCCCGGGTGCCGGTATCGACTACCTTCTGGAACGCTTCAATAAACTGCGGGCGGCAGTCAGGGTAACCGCTATAGTCCAGTGACTGTACACCGATAAAGACCGCATCTGCGTTCCTTGATTCAGCAAAGCTTGTGGCGATGGAAAGGAGGTTCGCGTTCCTGAATGGCACGTAGGTATTCGGAATACCCTGCCGGTTCTCATCATATTCTTCAACTTCAATTGACCGGTCAGTAAGGCTTGAGTCCCCGAACTGGGAAAGGTAACCGAGATTAACCTCGATAAACTCTTTTGTCCCCAGTAGTGCCGCAATTGTTTTAGCCGACCGGAGCTCACGCCGCTCGGTCCTCTGGCCATAATTTACATGCAACGCGTAGATCTCATATCCCTGGTCTTTTGCGACATAGGCGAGCGTTGTGGAGTCCATCCCGCCAGACAACAGACATATCGCTTTCATTAACGGACCCCGATTATTTTATGGAGCTGTACCTGGAACCTTACTGGAAGATTGTTATCAAGCACATAGCAGGCAATTTCATGGTAGTCTGACCCTGCAACAGGTGAGAAAAAAATCTCCCCCCGGATTGGATGGTCCTTGATTACGTCTTCCGCGTACCGGCAGTCCTCCTGGTTGCCAACGACGAATTTCACGCTGTCCCCGGAGGTAATTTTCTTAAGGAGTCCCAGATCGCTCTGTTCACCCGATGACGGACATTTTACATCCATGCAGATGGTGGCATTATCCTGGACCGGCCCGAAATCGACTGTGCCGTTTGTTTCGATCTCGATTGTATAACCAATCCTGCTGAGGCGGGAGAGCAGGACACGAAGTTCCGGTAGCTGGAGGAGTGGCTCCCCGCCAGTGATACAGACCTCTTTGCAACCCGACTCGCCCACAACCCTTATGATTTCATCGTTGCTGTATTCCTGCCCCTCGTTGTGGGAATGTGGTGTATCGCACCAGCTGCAATTCAGGTTGCACCCTGAAAGACGGATGAATACCGTGGGTTTTCCCTGGCTTTTCCCCTCCCCCTGCAGGCTCTTAAAAATTTCAACCAGTTTCATCGGAAAGCTCTGCAAAACAGGTCGGAGATTCCCAGACCCTGATTTTAACTACAACTGCGTCGAGACCTGCGGTGTTACACTCTGCATTAATCCGCTCCCTGATGATATCAGCAAGAAGCTCGCTTGTCGGGTCTCCCCGGGTAGTAATGACGGGCTGAAACCGTTCCAGGCACATAACCATCGGGTCTTCTTCATTCAGGATCACCTGGTGATCATACTGTTCTATCGTCTCACGGATCAGATTATAGTCTACAAGGATCCCGGTGACCTTGTCGACGGAGCCCCGGACCCAGACCTCCACTTTCCATCGGTGACCATGGAGGTTCGCACATTTGCCGTTATAATGGAGCAAACGATGGCTTGCGTCGAAATACGCGTTCTTGTAAATCCGGGAAATCATTATAAGAACTATGCGGGACGGGGATATAATATTATTATCAATAGAGACTAACACATACAGGCAAGCGAGAGCAATTGCATAATGTATAAATTTGTTCCGCGCGTTTGTATATATCTCAGTGAGATACATATGCATCCATAAAAACCAGATTAACGAGGGTATTTAATGGGACAGGGTAAATTTGCGGCGAGAAAACTCACCCGCGACTCAAAAAAGTTCAGGTGGAGTGATCCCACCTATGCACGGCGTCAGGACCAGTTGGATCTTAAATCCGACCCCTTAGAGGGAGCCCCACAGGGGCGCGGGATTGTCCTTGAGAAGATTGGAGTTGAGGCGAAACAGCCGAACTCTGCGATCCGGAAATGTGTCCGTGTCCAGCTCATCAAGAACGGGCGCCAGGTTACTGCATTTGCAGTCGGCGATGGTGCGATCAACTTCATCGATGAGCACGACGAAGTCGAGATAGAGGGTATTGGTGGCAGGCTCGGGCGTTCCATGGGAGATATCCCCGGGGTCCGGTATGTGGTTACCAAGGTCAATAATGTCTGCCTCCATGAAATGGTAATTGGCAGGAAGGAGAAACCTCGCAGGTGATTTTTGTGGCAGAGAACGAGAAAAAAGAGACCAAGAAACTGCTCTTTAACCAGTGGGATATGAGCGAAGTCCAGATTAATGACCCTGCCCTTGTGCGGTATATCAACCTCCATTCAATGATTGTACCCCATTCATGTGGAAAATTTACCCGCCAGGAGTTCAACAAGGCAAACATGCTGATTGTTGAGCGCCTGATCAACCGGCTCATGAAGTCGGAGAAGAACACAGGTAAAAAGACCCTTGCGATCCGGATTGTAAAGGATGCATTCAATATCATCAATAAGAAGACCAAGAAGAACCCGGTCCAGGTCCTTGTGGAAGCGGTAACCAATACCGGTCAGAGGGAAGAGACGGTCCGGCTTAAATATGGTGGTATTAACGTCCCGAAATCAGTGGATACTGCACCTCTCCGCCGTGTCAATACATCGATGTTCTTCATATCCGAAGCGGTCTACAAGAGTTCACAGAAGAGTAAAAAATCCGCCAGTGCGGCTCTTGCTGATGAACTCATCGCTGCATCGAAGGGTGATGTAAAGACATACTCTGTGAACAAAAAGGAAGAACGTGAACGGATAGCAAAATCCGCACGTTAATTATTACAATCTCTTTTTAAAGGTGTTTTTGATGGCTCGTGGCAAAAAAATGGTTGAGCGCGTAATGGAGCTCATGAATGAACCGGTCCACATCCGGAATATTGGTATTGTAGCACATATTGACCATGGTAAGACGACCCTTTCTGATAACCTGCTTGCAGGTGCAGGGATTATCAGCGAGGAA
>JALOPT010000130.1 GCA_025453715.1 Methanoregulaceae archaeon
AAGGCGCGGCGGAACAGCGACTTCACTGCCTCCAGGGATTGGCATGTTTCCCCTTTCTGCAGGAAAATCCATACTTATTCCTGGTACGTAATCACCACCTCTATAATCAAACAGATATACATTCCATTTATCATAGGGCCCGGGATGAAAAGACCAGTTCTCGCTATTACAAATCTGGACAAGCCAATTGCAGAGCTTGCGAGTAAAACAGACAAAAAAATATTAGCAATCTGGGCTGCTGACTGTGCAGAACGTGCATTACCCTACTTTGAAGAAAAATACCCTGGTGATACCCGTCCACGAAAAGCTATTGATGCATTGCGGGAGTGGGTGCGGACTGGTGTGTTCAGGATGGCTGATGTACGCAACACAGCACTTGCGGCCCATGCAGCTGCCCGTGATGTAAAAGAGGACAATGCAGCCCGCTCTGCCGCCCGTGCTGCCGGGCAGGCGTTGGCAACTGCTCATGTCCCTGATCATGCCATTGCTGCTGGTATGTATGCTGCAACCGCTGTCCGGGATGCTGCCAATTCTCTTGATGCCGCTATTGCCACGACCAATGAACGTGAATGGCAATATCAGCACTTGCTAAAACTGACAGGCACATTACCTTCCTGATTTTACGAAAAAAAGAAATTCTGCGCAATTATATTACTGCTTTTTTCAGAATCGACTTTATTAGGCATATATAAGTACGTGGATGGTGTGGGTGGCGGATCCGGACAGCGGCTGCAATGAGGGAACTTGCCAACCAACTTATCACAGCACCCCTGGAGATGGCTCGGGCATGATCGCTGCAGCCCGGAAGAGAATCACATCTCTTTTATCCCAGGCAAAGAAAGACGAGAAGGCGGGAAGGGTTATCCAAGCGAATAATAACCGGAGATCTGCACGACTTGTTGAATACCTCTGGAAAGAATAATCCATTCTCTTTTTTCAGAATTAAAAAAATGTGTGGTTTTCAGGTTCAGAGCAGTGCCTTCCCTGACTGGTACGCCATTACCTTGTTGAAAGCTGTAATGGTACCTTGCGCACTTGCTACCTCAGAATACGTGAGGTCTTCTGCTTTAAGAGGTCCACAGGACGACAGGGTTGGTTGCATCAGATCCGACAAACCTGTCATTCGCATCGGTGGTCACCGATCCGATTGTCAGGTCATATTTGCTGCCTGCCTGGACAATATTACAGAACGAGGGAATAACATTATCCGGTTGTGTCGCAAACGGACAGAGGAAACGACCATTTGCCAACATTGAGTCACCTACACCATCTATCATAAGGTTTTCAGAACCGACAACATTGCCTCCATCTGCAGTAGCAGCAAAAGTGAGACCGGTTTTGGCATTAATATTGGATTGGCTGATCACCTTGTTTCGTGTGTCGACGTTCATAGTTTTCGTGAATGCAGTAAGTCCACCCTGAGCAACGATGTTTGCATCGTAGGCAGTCGTATACTGATAGCTGTCACTAACGGCCAACCACTCCGGATGACCCGTTGGTTGATAAATTCCGTTACCAAAAGCTGTATAAATCTGTGTGCCGTTGGATAGAGTCCATGCAACCGTATCGGTTTCCATAACAAGTCCCGCAACATCCGCAGTGGTTACCGTAGAGAGTGCCTGTGTTTCCGGGACTGCTGGGACCACAGGGTCTGCGCACACAATACCGGTCATAAATATAACCATTCCGAATAAGAGGGGTGTAATAACCCCAAAAGATTTAACCTTCAATTTAAACCACCCATAAAGAGAAGGATTATCAAGAACCCCCTCATATGAGTGTGTTCCGGCAAAAGACCTTATTAAACTTTCTCCTTATTCTGTGATCGTTGTAGCGCAACAATTCCGGACTTTTAGCGGAACCTGCTGAATAATCCAATTCTCTTTTTTTCGAATCGCTGAAAAAAATGTTTTTGAAGAGTTCCCTATGCGTCCAAGAGTTACTCAGATTAATCTACCCAAGTTGGAAGGGGTCCGGCAATTTGCGAGGCATATCCAAATTGTTTATTGAAGGCCGTAATGGTTCCCAGTGCGCTCGCCGTCTCGGAGTAGGTAAGGTCTTCTGCTTTCATGGGGATGCGTGTAACCAGATCGGAGCCCCAATTCCTGCCTTCCTGGACATGTGCTTTCAGATAACCCATCGTTGAGCCACTTGCCGGGATCTGACCCTGTGACGTACCGTATGGCTTGACATTAATTGCATAGTTCAGTACGACCGGGACCGTTGCGTCGTTATGGACAAATGCATCATCTGCGGAGGTAGTAACTGATCCAATAGTCAGGTCGTACTTGCTCCCTGCCTGCACGATGTTACAGAAGTGTGGAATATAGCTGTTATGGGCTGCAAACGGACAGAGGACCTTGTCTGCTGCAGGGGTTGAGTCTCCTGCACCATCGAGCATAAGGTTCTCTGACCCTACCACGTTTCCACCATTTTCAGTTGCCGCAAAGGTAAGCCCGGTCTGTGTTTTGATATTGGACTGGCTTGTTACCTTGTTCCGGGTATCTACGGTAGTAGTTTTGGTGAATGCCGTGTGTCCTCCCTGGGCCACGATACTGGCATCATAGGCTGTTGTGTACTGGGCATTATCCGTATCGACCATTTCCGCCCAGTTTTTGTAAATCTGTGTACCATTGGAAATAGTCCAGGTTGCTGCATCAGTTTCCATAACGAGCCCGATTACATCCCCTGACGTCACTGTGGAGATTACCTGTGTCTCAGGTACTGCAGGGTCGCCTGGATCTGCGCTCACGATACCTGTCAATCCAATGACCATTCCGAATAATAAGAACGTAATAAACCCGAATTTACCAATCTTCAACTCACTCACTCCGTCAGAATAGGGAACACTCAAAAATGTACCCTGGTAATTTCGTTTTTAATTGTATGGGCATTAAAGATATTGCTGTATAGTCACACATCCGTATCGTAACAATACCGGAATATCGGAAAGATGCTCTTTCCTCCCCTGTCTTTGAAATACCCGATGTCCTGAAAAAACGGTTATCACAGCGGTGCTCCCACCTGTTCTTCATGTGTCCGGGTGCTAATCACAAAAAAACGTATCAACACGAGGTCTTCCCGGCTTCCAGGGCCGGGCACCCGGATACCCGCTTCAGGTGTTTTATCTACCGCCCCGACCGCCTTGCAATGCGATATGTCCAACCCGGCAACCGCGTCCTTGATTTCGGTTGCGGACCGGGTTTCTTCACCCGTGAGTTTGCAAAGCGTGTGGGGGAGAACGGGCAGGTCTTATCAGTCGACTTGCAGGAGGAGATGCTCAATATCCTGAGGGAGAAACTGGGACCCGAAGGCCTCCTGCCAAGGATTCGGATACACCGGTGCGAGCCGGACTCCATCAACCTTTCCGCTAACCTGAATGGAACGTTCGATGCTGCCTTCGCTATCTTTGTCGTCCATGAAGTGCCCGACCCGGTACAATTATTCCGGGAGATTGCTCTCCTCCTGAAGCCCGGCGGCACGCTCTTTTCACCGATCCCCCGCTCGTTGTCTCCGGGAAAGAGTTTCGGGAATACCTTACGATAGCAGAGGAGGCAGGGTTCAGGCTCGTTGGCCGGTCATTCTTCTTCGTAAACCGGGCGACGATGTTGAGGAAGGATTGAAGCGGAAGCATGGCCCCTCTCAACCCTCTCCCGGGAGACAAATGATGGATGGGAGGCGACGTAATATCCCAGCAAGACCGGAATTTATGGGATTGGCGGAATTATATCGGTTATAAGGGACCGCAAAAAAAGTAGTCTGGGGTTATACTTCGAGATCAGCCTCAATCGGACCGACAAAACCGGCAGCGATGTTATAGACAAATGACCAGACCGCTCCTGCGACGAATCCCCAAATTGCTCCCCCGATTATTGCGATTACGAGGATTGCAATAGCACCTAATCCAGCCATCGGGAAGAGTTCCTTGGCGATAACCCCCATGCTCCCGACCGCGAGAGCCATTATGATTCCCCAAATAAGGCCAAAAATTAAACCTAAAATTGCACCAATCTTTGCGACACTCATCACGTTCAGGCTTTTAATTTTGTAATTTGCCATAGTTTTTTCACCTTCCTGATTGATCATGATTATTTTGCCTCACATTTAAGGTTGATGCTGTTCTATCAATAAATGAAATCTGTTGTTCATTTGTTTATAGAATCAAATGGTATTCCAATTCAGAGACATTTAACTTCGAAGACGGTGTGATTACCGGGCAGCCGGAACCGTCCCAGTTCTTTTCACCTGCGGTGAAGATGACCTCTACCAATTCACGAGGACCGGTGTGGGCCGGGGTCACCACAGAATAACAGAAAATCTGCATGGCAGGTATCATGGTTACCCTGCAGGTACTACCCTGCCGGCGATGAAAATACCCGTAAAATAATAATTGAAAGGGGCAGAAAGGGTTAGATAATGCGAATAGTAAGAACAGTCCAGTCCAGAGTCTGTGTCGATGGTTCTCTTTTAAAAGAGTACCTTCTGGATGAACCGCTGACAGAGGAATTCCTGGCATTCCTCAGGCATTTCGGGTCAGTCCGGCTTCTCCCCCTGATGAAAAAGCCATATTTCTCCTTTGAAAAGGAAGATTTCATTTCGATTAAGGGTTTTATCGGTGAACCTGATATCGAGGTCCGTTACCGGAAGGAATTCGGGGACCTGACTGCTGACTATTTTCAACTTCTCCTGTTTTATTTTCGGGAAGGAGATAGCGGGGTTGAGAAACTTCAGGCTATCGGGATGACGATCCGGAAAAAAATGGATGTCCGCATGGGTTCTGACCGGGAAAAAGAAAAATAATCTATCAGAACTGCCTTCAAATATTTCATTTAAGAATTGCTAAAAATTAGATTTTTATGGGGTATTCGGGTTCAGAGAAGTAACCTGCCTGACTGGTACGCCATCACCTTATTGAACGCAGTGATAGTACCCTGTGCACTAGAGATGTCGGAATAGGTAAGGTCTTCACTCTTTAGAGGTGTGGATGGAAGCAGCATAACAAGACCTTCACCAGCAGGTATTGCTACATAATTGTAATCCCGGGCTTCCTGGATATGCGCCTTAATGTATGCCATTGTCGAACCGCTTGCCAGGACCTGTCCCTGTGCAGTACCGTATGGCTTGACATTGATATCATAATTCAGAGCAACGGGATTTGCTGCATCACTGCCGACTAATCTTTCATTAGCATTCATCGTTACCGAGCCGACGGTCAGGTCATATTTACTCCCTGCCTGAACGATGTTGCAATAGGCAGGAATTACATTACCCTCCTTTAATGGGACGAACGGGCAGAGGATTCTGTCTGATGCGTGAGTTGTATTTGCTGCTCCGTCGAGCATGAGGTTTTCAGAACCAACGACATTGCCCCCGTCCGAAGTGGCAATGAAGGTAAGGCCCGTCTGGGCAATGAGGTTGGACTGTGAAATCACCTTGTTGCCGGTGTTTATGAGCATACTTTTCGTGAATGCAGTATGTCCTGCCTGTGCGACGATATTTGCATCGTAGGCTGTTGTATACTGGACTTGCCCAGGATCAAGAGCTCCGGTGTGGATACCGTTTCCTGTAATAACCGGGCCATTTAGTGTTGTAGAAAATGAATCTAACCACTCCTGCCATGTCGCAGTCCCTCCCGGCGCTATAACATTCAGGAGTGACTGGGGAACATTAATTTGCGTTATCTGAATTACAGGGCCATTCGGGTATCCCACGATGGACCCTCCAGCGGATTGTAACTGAGCCTGCATTAGATTAAAGGAAGATGGATCTGTAACAAGGCCCAATTGTGGTTTCGTAGTGTAGGTGTAGAGAACCAATGGATCATTTGTCAACGTCCAAGTCCCTGCATCAGTTTCCATTACAAGTCCCACAACATCCGCGGTGGTTACCGTCGATAGACTTTGTATTTCAGGTGTTGCATTCACAACCTGGTCTGCGCATACTATACTGGTCAAAGCAACGACCATTCCGAATAATAAGAGCGTAATAACCCTTAATTTACCAAGCTTCAAATCACTCACACCATCAGATATAGAGGACGCTCTAAAAAACTGCCTCCGATAAATTGGCTTTGGGAAATGTGAATTGA
>JALOPT010000131.1 GCA_025453715.1 Methanoregulaceae archaeon
GGGTTAATTTCCATTGCATGTACAATTCCACCTGCCTTGGCAACAGGAAGCGTGAAATAACCGATACCAGCATACATATCTGCCACTCGTTCCCCTTCAGCGATCATTGCAGCAATTCTCATTTTTTCTGTCCGGTTACCCTGTGAAAACATCACCTTCCCGGGATCAATCCAGAATGTGATACCCGATTCCCTGTGCATCACATCCCCTGAGCTTCCGTACATAACCTGAGACGTGGGAATACGGCATATACCGGAATGGGTGGGGACCCATACCACTCCTTTTGGGTTCTGCCATTCTACAATCTGCATTATTTCCCGGGTTGTCGGCCGTTCTCCTCTTACCACTGCAATCGGGCCGATCATATGATATCCCCGGCCGTGGTACCGCCTGGATGGTTCGAGTGATCCGTCTGAATCATAGCCTTCTCGGACAGGGACATAGGCAGTGTTATTACATACAAACGGTCTCCTGCTGGTATCGGTCCATTCACTGCCAAGGGCAGATGATAATTCTTCCAGGGGGACCTCCCGTATACGAATAGTCATGTTATCCTACCGGAATCATCGTTTCCTGGTCTTTTAACACCCGGATATGCTGTCCGGGAAGGGCATTTCTCCATGGACCAACCGGGCACTCCCGCGTTACGCCGGAACCTGGATCGATCAGTCCCAGGATATCTCCATCGACGTATGCGATTAGTGCTTCTGCAGCGTCGCGAATATTACCGATTAGCAGCCCGAAATCTTCTTCTTTTGCGGATCGTGCCTGCCCGTTTGAAAGGTCAAAAAACCTGATATACTGCCCCTCAACCTGCATGATCTGCCCGTAGCCCTTTCCAACCCGGACCACATCACCACGGATATACCGGGGAAGCCTGACTGAATAGGTGACCCGGAATAACTTTTTCCCGGCCTTTTCCCCAATGAGCTTAGGGTGCGTTGTATACCGCCCGCCAAGGCGCTGTACAACGGCCTGGGAAATTGCGAGCCCTATCTGCTGGGAACCGATGGTGATATCAAGCCCCTCTCGTGTTTCTTCCATTTCGGAAATATAGGAGAGCCGGTCACCGCCTGCCTGCATCCCGTCCTCGACATCAGTAGCAATCTGCCGGGCTGTCATAACTTCATGGGGCAGGAGTTTTCTTCCCTGGGCCCTGACCTGTACAAGCCCTTCATAATAACTGCCACTAATCCGGTTGCACCGGTTACATTGCTCTTTCTGCCATGCGATCTCAATAATCATGTCGGCCTCGACATTCTGCCCGTAAAGTAACCCTCTTACATGAACTTCAGCATACGAACGGTTGATCGTCCTGTCCCGGATAACCATGCTGATTGCCGGGAACTTTACATCCGGGTGGAAATGGACTGCGGCCCTTACGATTTCAGGTCCTATTTCATCCCGGCCCCGTTCAGTATCAGTCCAGGTACTTCCATTTTTCTGGGAATTGCACGTGGGACAATGTACACTGGTCACTCTTGGATCAAAAGTGACCCAAGTCGTGGATGAGCCCCTGCAGCGACCGCATAATCCTTCTCCCTCAACCGGGCCCCCGCACCGGGGGCAGATACAGTCCTGGATAGTCATGTCATACCTTTACAATCTGTGCGTGCGGAATACCTTCAATAAAAAGGCATCCTGAACGTTCAACCAGTCCCAGGCCGGCCGCAACAGCAACGGCATGTTCACCAATAAGGTTGATATTGTCCCCATCCTGGATTGCCCGGGCTACATCTCCTTCGTCCGCCGGCGTGTTGCCATAGAAGAATTCGCTGACATGGAGCTCAATGTCCCCATGCCTGAGCTTCCGGTCTAGCAGCTCCCGGTCACAGACCGCAACCACGGTTGAACCATCTGGTGCCCGATGAACTTTTAAATACATTGATCAGATATGGGCAGAGGCGTGTATTAAAAATATGATCTGTGGCAGTTCACATGACAATCTCCACACCGTATACCCGTGACGGTGTATCGGTGTGGATCCGGTGGACGTCCTCCATGGTAATAAGTCCCTCTGACAGAAGACGGTTTGTAAACCTTGGCACAGATTTTGGCCCGATTACCGCCCCTGGCCGGCTGTTTTCATCCATGTAATCGCTCTCCATTGTAAACCTGCGCCCCTCCCTGCAAAGTATTGGTATTGCTTCGTGTTTGGCCATCAGGGAGGGTAAAAGTGGTGTTTCAGGGGATGCATAATGCTTTACCACCCGGGCAGGGTCCATGCCTGCATTGCCTGCCATTCCGACCATGTCTTCACACGGACCTGTCTCAGCGTGTACCTGCACCGCGCACCTGCAGTCCCGTCCGAGCTGGAAAGCATGAAAAAGTACTTCGTTGGATAATCCCGCTACTTCGGGTGTCACGTCGTAATGGGGTCTCCCGCTTTTAATGGCTACTGCCGTTCCTTCGGTAACATACCGTGCAGCGAAATCGAGTCCTTCTTTCATAATAACCGAGGCTTCTCCGTATGTCATTGATTCAGAAAGACGGGTAATTTCCGCCGGGTGAACACCCAGCACCGGGTACACAACAAGGCCAGTTTCCCGGATCTTATCGGCAATGCGGAGTGTCTCATCGAAAACTGCACAAAAATCAGATCCACGGCGGGGGGAAATACCCAAGGAAAAGGATGGTTTTGAGACAAGAAACATGTGTGTGCCCCCGGCCTTCATGAAGTCCTTTGCGGCTTCAATTCCCCGGCCATTCACCGGATCAATATGGATATGATCGTCAGTTATTGGTGTTTTTTCCGGCCTCATTGCACTCCACGATTTCCATGTACGGGTAATCAACTTTCGGACTAAGTCTTGCCCTGCAATAAGAGAATCCAACCCTGGTAATTATTTCAACATGAAACATCAGCCCGCTGACCTCGCTGTACCCGAAATCATTCGGCGTCATTAATGAACGGTCGAGACTTACTGAAATCTCCTCTACATAGGGCTGGAGTATAACACTTTTTTCGATTGCTTTTTCGAGTGATTCAGCCGACTTTCGTGATACAGGTGTTCCTACCCATTGGTGGTACAAGGCACCAAGTTTTATTGCCGCTTCAAATATTGCAAGTTCACGGTCTGTTGTCATGCTAATACCTTCAGACTAGTCCTAGATGTTATTTCAGGGTCAAAATCCATCAGATTAATTTGATAATCCCTGACTTCGGTTCCATTACATCTCCGGCATTGAGAAGCATCTCCAGCTGCCGCCGGGCGTCATCACGGTTGATCCCTTTCTGGACAAGGTGGTCAAGTACGTGCTCACGGGATACCCGCCCGGTTTCATCAGCGAGGCTCTTAATTGCTTCCTTGATAATCCGTATCAGGTCGCGCTTTCCTTTAGAGAAACCTGTCATCATCTTATCGATATCGTAACTACCGCTCTTTGCATCGTATGCCACCTGCCGTAAACAGGCATCGACAATTTTAATCACACGTTCCGCATCAGCCTGGACAATCTTAGGCGAGAGACGGACGCGTGCGCTTGCCTCTGCGAGGCGGACAAGTGCCTCCAGTTGCCGCGCAGTGACCGGGACTGGTTTACTGGAGTCTGCAATATCACGCAGGTTCATATAATATGCGATAAGGGCGGATTTTGCTTCCTCAGAAAGGATAGGATAGCAGGTCCTTTTTGCGTAGGCAACATATTTCCGGAATAACGCCGGATCAATCGCGGGAGTCACCGGTTTTAGCTGCTCAGTAATATAGTCATCATCCACACCCTCGATTGGGTTTTTCCGGTGCTGCTGGATGAGTTCGCCGATGTTGTGAGCCTTGAGGATATGGTCGGCTATCGCATAGTCCCGCTTCTTGTCCGGCTTGTCGGTCATAACAAATATCAGGTCAAACCGGGAGAGCAATGATGCCGGCATGTTAATCTGGTCTGAAATTGGGGCGAAATCATCAAATCTACCATATTTTGGGTTTGCTGCACCAAGAAGTGCACACCTCGACTTGAGGGTCGCCGTGATCCCGGCTTTCGCAACACTGATAGACTGTTGCTCCATCGCTTCGTGAAGGGCACTCCGGTCCTCTTTCTGCATCTTGTCCATCTCGTCTACTGCAGCAACACCCATATCGGCGAGTACGAGGGCACCCGCTTCGAGCGTCCATCTCCCGTCGCCAAACTCGTCTTTTACTGCCGTTGCAGTAAGCCCTGCAGAAGTTGATGACTGTCCGCTCGTGTAGATACCCCGTGGTGATAGCTTGATGACATACCGGAGGAGCTGGCTCTTGGCAATACCCGGGTCACCGATCAGGAGGACATGAATGTCCCCGCGGAGGTGGCTGCCATCGGGCATCTCCTTCATAATACCCCCAAAAAGCTGGAGTGCAATTGCCTCTTTTACATCATCATTACCGTAAATGGTAGGGGCGATCGAGTTTACGATATTCCGGTAAACATTTCCGTCTTTACTGATAGCAATAATCTCCTCTTCGGCCTTCTCATCGATTTCTACTTCTTCAAACTCTTTTTCCGCAACTTCTATCGAGTTGCATTCGAGGTAGATATCGAAAATTGTGTGCTTACTTCCATGCGTGATACGCTGCATTGAACGTAGGATCCCGTTCATCACCACGCGGTCGCCCGGTGCTACCACCCCCGTGAGATCGTCAGTTACGTCCACGTCGAGTGTCTGGGGTTGTTCCCCACCGCGCAGGCCTTCCGGTTGTTCCTGTATTCGTATCTTCTGGGAGTCAACAAACCACGACCGTTTAGGAATGAGCTCCAGTTTCTTGAAGGTGCACCCATCGGTTGCACAACCGTCCGGCTCGAGAAATTGTCCGTACCCCTGCTTTTTCTCTGTAATGTGACCTCCCGGACAACGAAAGACCGCATTAACTATCCTGGGCCTGACTTCTGTGGTTTTCCGGAGGATCCCCTCGACTGTGATGAACTTATTGATGTCATCCGAGCGGATATGCCGGATACCCGTCTTTTTAGGAAGATTTGCGAACCTGATGTTGATGTGCTCTGCTACCCGCCCGTCCTTTGTCTTGATGAGCTGGTGGTTTTTTATTGCGTCCTTTACATCTGCGAGGACTTTGCCGGGGTTATCGAGCAGCTCGTCCGCCAGCCTGATACCGGTTTTTCCAAAACTTTCCACTTCCCGGTAATCAATCTGGAGCGATCGGCGGTACGGGTATTCCCGGGTTAATTCAGCGAGTTGTTTTTTATACCGGTTTTTTAAGAACCTTGACCATTCTGCGTC
>JALOPT010000132.1 GCA_025453715.1 Methanoregulaceae archaeon
CCGGATGGGAAAATTCCAATATAGGCTCCTGTATCCAGCCAGCCTGCAGCATAGGCAAAGCTTGCTACTGTATTCACAGGGTCATCTTTGGCCATAAAACGACCGCCGTCAGCAAGATAACACTGGGCCATCCCGAATATATCGTCCCCCACGAGTCCAAGCAGGCTATCGGGTGCAGCAAGAATCGATGAATGTTCCAGAATGATTGATAAATTCTTATGGAAGAGTTTGATTTCCATACCCGGCAAACACCTCCAGGTATTCGCGCTCCATATCATGGAGGCCGGCAGGGATCACAAGGATATGCAATGGGCCGCCAAAATCTGTGTTCCTCATAATCTCTGCACTCCCTGCCCTTATACCAGGGTTTCCTGAACCTGCCCTTGCTATCCCGATATAACAGGGGATCTGAAAACCTGATTTAAAAGTCATTGGTTCAAGTAGATTTACCGCTTCGGAAATTGTCATGTAGCGGCTCTCCTGGATGTCGAGGTAGACAATAGTGTGCAGGTTATCAGTCATGTTTTTTCCGATGACCCCCGCAGGTGTTGTCGGGCACCATTTTCCGTGAGGAAACGGAAGGGAACAGGACTTCCCAAACCGGTAGTTCTGCAGGCCGGAGAGACCACATACGGCGGATACTATTGATGAACCATGAATAATCTCAGTTTTTTCCTCCATATGTGCAGCCCGTATCCGCAGGTCAATGTGGGTAGTAGAGACCATCGGATCCCCTCCGGTGAGGAAGACCACGTTGTTTGAAACGGCGTTTTTAAGGAACATTTCAGGGTGTTGTTCCACATCTTCCCGTTTCAGGATCACCAGTTCTTTTCCATAGTAACTAACCATCTCTTCAGGTGAAGTCCCGGTAAGGAGTGAGGTATAGGCCTCAAGGTACACCATATCTGCATTTCGAATAGCTTTCAGACCTTTCGCTGAAATATCTTCAATATCATAAAGGCCAAGTCCTACAAACGTAAGCATACTATTTTCACCACCAATTATTGAATTTTTTCAGGTTACCCGGACATCCTGGTTTCCTGTGAGCGTTGAAACGCATAACGTTTAGCAGCGTGTTCGTCAACATTCCGATTCAGATTCCGTGCTTTCGTCACAATAAAGGGCTGATTTACGGGGTCCGGTATATTCCTCTTCAGTGCACCATACAACAAAACGAGTAATTTCCGGGGAAAAGACAGTTGTATTTCCAAGAGCGATACCTTGTTCTACCGGATCTGCAGATACGAGGTGCCCGCGACGAATGATATAAAGGCGGCGGAATGGCCAGTCTTCTTCAGGTTTGATCTCCCGGTCGTAATAGATCTGCCTTGAAAGTGCAAGTGTACAGTAATTTCCACTCGGAAACTCGAAAAGTACATCCTGCATATAGCGACGTATATACCAGCGAAGTTCTCCGGCTATGGACAGGCCGCTGACAAGCGATTCGATGGGAATGATTACTCCTCCAGGTCTCTCTGTCGGGTGATAAAACCGTAAGGCATTCCTGGATGTCTCAGAAGCATAGAGTGTCTGATACAGGTTAATACCTTCACGCTGGAGAAAGAATACATTCATTTGAGCTATTCCAAGTGAATAATCAGTTTTCATTAATAAAATACTGCACTGTAATACTACCTGGGTGGCATCCTGCAGGGAAATATATCTGGGAACCGACTGCCTAGTTGAAAACATTAAGAATTCCTTTTATTAAGTTATTATTGATTTAAAGAACCCAGGATGGTGGTTAAAACGTGAAGGTCTTATAACCAGGCCGGAATTAATTGGGAACTTTCAAAAATGGTTTGGAATCAAGGACAGACATAGATATTTTTTGGTATCTTTGAGGAATTCAGGTGTACATCCGGTCATCGAAAGCGCTTTCGTTCCTGACCTTCCGCACCGCCGCAAGAAAATCTTCTGCAATAACTTCGTCTGCTTCCTTTCTTACTGCAATCATTCCCGCTTCCCTGCAAATCGCCTGGACTTCCGCACCGGTCGAGTTCTCGGTGAGGTCAGCAATCTCCTCAAGAGAAACGCCTTCCAGACGGAGTTTGGAGGAGTGGATTTTCAGGATTTCCAGCCTCGAATCCCGGTCGGGTAGCGGGATCTCAATAACACGGTCGAACCTTCCCGGCCTGAGAAGTGCCGGATCAAGCATATCAACCCTGTTAGTCGCCGCCATTATCCGCACATCTCCCCGGTTATTAAAACCGTCCATCTCGGCGAGGAGTTGCATCAGGGTCCTTTGAACTTCCGCACTGCCAGACGTCCCGTCATTTGTCCTCGTACTTCCAACCGCGTCAATTTCATCGATAAATACGATAGATGGCGCCCGTTCACGGGCAAGTGTGAACAGCTCGCGCACCAACTGTGCACCTTCGCCGATGTATTTATGGACAAGTTCGCTCCCGGACATTCTTATGAACGTGGCCCTGGCCTGGTGGGCAACCGCCTTGGCTATCAGGGTTTTCCCTGTTCCGGGAGGTCCGTAAAGAAGAATGCCTTTTGGGGGCTCAACGCCGATCCTCTCGAATATTTCCGGCCTTGTGAGTGGGTATTCCACTGATTCCCGTACTTCTTCAATTTCTTTTAAAAGCCCGCCAATTTGTTTGAACGTTACACTGGGGGACTCTTCAAGTTCCATCACCCTGACGCGTGAATCAAAAACGTTACCTACAATTTTGACAATGGAGAGCGCATTGTTTACCGCGACTTTCGTCCCGGGTTTCAGTTCTTTTCCAATTTCCGCACTCACGTGTGTCAGGTATTCCTGGTTGTTACCCTGCTGTCGTAAATAGACCTCCCCGTTCTCAAGGATATCGACGACGACCGCGATGAACAGAGGCATACGTTTTAATTGGGCATTTTCACGTTTCAGCTGTGTATTATCCCGTAAGAGTTCGTCATTTTTTATTTTAACTTCCAGAAGCTGAGCTTCAACATCCTGGAGCCTGAGCTTCAATTTCAGCTCCCCTTCGTTCAGGGGGTTATTTATGACGGTCTCTTCCATGTTACTAATATATTTCAATTTTCATACATATATCAGGTGCGATTGTGATATTTCGAGGCAGGGGGATTGCAAAAGGGTGTGCATCAGGTGAACTACTGGTTAGTCCTGAGCCGATATCGTTTTTGTCAGGCGTGAACCCTGACACCGGTGAGGTTGTTGAAAAAGGACACCCTCTTGAGGGTCAGAACATCACAGGCAGGGTAATTGCATTCGATCACGGAAAAGGCTCCACGGTCGGATCATATGTCATTTATGCCCTTTCCAAAAACGGACATGCTCCTGCTGCGATAGTAAATACCGAGGCCGAACCGATTATTGCGGTTGGCGCAATAATGGGTGGGATTCCGATGATTGACAGGATAGGGGTCCCTGTCATGCAGCTTAAGCCTGGTGTATTAGCAACAGTAAACGGGGATACCGGAGAACTTATTTACGAAGAAATCTCCCCGGGATAACTTCAAAAGGATGAAGTAGTACCTGGCCGAATCCAGTTTTATGAAAAGATTTGTATTCATTGGTATTCTGGTTCTTGTGACGATCCTGATAGCAGGGTGTTCCTCTGTTCCCGCTCCTTCCGCAGGGCAGGGGCAGAGTGCCACCGGGTCTATGTCGACCGGACCCGTTGTAACGCTCCCTGTGGCTTCTTCTGTTGATGTCCTGGTCATGCAGAAAGACTCGGTTTATTCAACCGTCGATGTCGTATTTGGTGGTGGAAACGGGCAGGTCATGGTCAGCTCATGTGATGTGACATTTACACGAAGTGACGGGAGTTCTGAAACAAGGAAGTTAAAGCCTGAAAAAGGGGAGACCATTACGTTTCAGGGGACCAGGGGGACAGACCGTGTTGAAGTATCTGTAACAATGAAGGACGGAAAGACCTATAAGATTGTTGACCAGCAAGTCCCCTACCGGACCCGTGCATGAGTATTACTGTTAATAACTGCCCCTGATGGGATAAAAAGTCATCCGGGCAATTATTTTTTGATTTATTATCCTGTTACTCAATAAGTGAATTTATAGTGAGCCGGTTAACTAACCCCGTTTTTATTGATAGCATGCTGAATGCGTATTGGGTTAATCTCCCTATCCCTTCAGAGATGACCCCCACAACCTTGTCCGGGACACTTTTTCTTATTGTTTACGGGATGAATTGATTACTAACCGGATAGAATGGAAAGAGGTTGATGAACGTCTGCTGGAGGAACATAGCTGCTGCCGGGAATTCCTATGCAGCACTCAGGTCCGCGTGTAGTGTCCATGGAATAGTACTCGAACCAGTTCGCACTCCATCCGCGGATATTACCTGTTACAGCCTCAATTCCGTTACTGCAAGGAAATATAAATCCGAGATCACGGGTGCAAAGTGTATAACGGTAGCCGGGGGGCCGTATGCATCTGCATGTTACCAGGAAGTGGCATCATATGCAGATTATGTTGTTGTTGGTGAAGGCGAGCACACCCTCCCGTCACTACTTCACCATATTATGGAGCCTGAAAATACGTCCTTACCTCCCGGGGTCGCAACATCTAAGTCCTTTCAACCTCCAAACTCCAGTGTTTTCCTTGATGCATATCCGCCATTCGGGGATGTGAAAGGATATATTGAATGCTCACGGGGGTGTCCCTTCCATTGTGGGTACTGCCAGACCCCCTCGCTCTTTGGCGGGTCAATGAGACACCGGAGCATTGACTCTATTGTCGCCTGTGCGAACCGCGTCAGGGATGCACGCTTTGTCACACCGAATGCATTTGCCTATGGTTCCGATGGAAGGACCCCCAGGTTTGAAAAAATCGAAAAATTACTCGGCAAAATAAAATCCAATATATATTTCGGTACATTTCCAAGTGAAGTCCGCCCTGAGTTTATCTGCAGCGAGGCGCTTGAAATTGTCGGGCAGTATTGCCGTAACACAAGACTGCACTTTGGCGCGCAGTCAGGCAGTGAACGTATCCTTACCCTGCTTCATCGTGGGCATTCGGTGCCCGATGTTGTCTCCGCTGTTGAATTATGTCATGCACATGGCATTACTCCCGTTGTCGATTTTATCCTAGGTCTTCCTTTTGAAGAAGAAGAAGACCAGGTGAAAACCCTTGATTTAATCAGGTGGATTACGAAATACGGGCATATCCATGTCCACCAGTTCCTGCCTCTGCCCGGCACCGCACTTTCAGGTACCT
>JALOPT010000010.1 GCA_025453715.1 Methanoregulaceae archaeon
CGGTAATCGCGGAACCGAGCAGCAGTACCAGCACGTATACCGTTCCTGCGATGGTGATAAAAATTGCCCCCTGTGTTAACCGGAATAACCATGAAGGTAACCGGAACCCGGATGGATGAAATGCTCTTTCCCATGCAACGTTCTGAAATGCCCGCTTCATGTGGTACTGTGAGAAATACACCCCGGCACCAGCGATGATTACCAGCGGCAATGCGAGAAGAAACGCATGGGCTGCCTGGTGGTCTGCACTGTATTGTGCGAATATCTCAAGGGAGTAGACATTTATCGAACATAACGAAGGGACTGTATAATCGAGCATGCTGAAAATGAATACGAGCCCGGAACCTGCGAGGATCAGTGGGGCCGCCATTGGAAGGACAATACGGCGGTATACCGTAATATCAGGTGCAGATACTCTCCCCGCTTCGATCTTTTCTGATTCAACAAGTCGGAGGCCGATAAACGAAAAGAGGGTGAGAAGGGGGAGGTACATCATCACCTGGACGCCCCATGCGGAGAACCACCCGGTAAGCGGGAACAGGTATGACCATGAAAAATAATACAGGGTTGATGGTACCGGGATAAAAACCAGGAGTGCCCAGGGCAGATATCCTCCCATGGCACGGGCATTATTCCAGAGCCAGGTCCCGGCAAGGACACCAATGGCCGTTGCAGAGATGGTCACAGTTATGGCGAGAAAAACGCTGTTTACCAGGAGGCCGAGTACCCTCCCCGACGGAACGATGAAGCTGGCAGACGGTACCGGCTCGTTGATAATAAAAAGTGCCGTATTGATGAGAAGCGGGGCAAGAGGTATGATAATTATTGCAATAAACAGGAAAAGGAAGAGATAATGCAGGTAACCCGGGTAACCCGTCCGGATTACTGCATTCCATCGTGCTGTCTTCTGACCACTCATGCAAGTTACCGGAGGAAGATATCGGCAAGTTCCGAACGCGACTGGTTGTTTTGTGCTGCAACCCCTGTCATCGAGATATTCATGCCCCGGACCCCTGATACGTTCAGGCACCCCTGTTCTTCGCCAACGGGCCTAACGGGGAGCTGGACCCAGCGGCTTTTCATAAGGTCATTCTCGACTTCCTGGCTGAGCAGGTAATCAATGAATGCCTTACCCTCCGATGGATTGGGGCCCCCGGCAACGAGGGCAACGGTATTTGGTATAATGAAGGTACCAATCCCGTCTATGCCCTGGTCAGGGAAGATCACCCTGACCGGTGACCCCCTCGCGATTGCCTCGCAGGAATCGTCAGTATCGGTCATTCCCATGTATAAGTCCCCTTTTTCAACGAGGTCCCTGACGACGGCATTACCGTCAACAACCCGTACCCCTTTCTTCTTCAGGCCCTCGTAATAAGCCCTTGCTTCCCCGGGACCAAGATATGCATAGAGTGCAGATGCATGGGTTGCCGTGGTACCAAACATCGGGTTGGCAATACCGATCCGGTCTCCCGGTATACTGCTGTTTGGCAGTTGAAATATTGAGTCCGGTACCTGGTTCTCATTAATATACCTCGTATTGATCAGGATAACCCTGGCCCTTCCGCCAAGCCCGGTCCAGTACCAGTCCCTGTCATGGTAACGGCCGGGTGTTTTGTCCTGGTCTGCAGGCACGTAAGGGGCCAGTACCCCTTCCTTTTTGAGGTCGAGTGTCTGGGCAAATTCCCCGCTCCAGAATACGTCTGCACGTGGGTTTGTCTTTTCGGCGATAAGCCTGTTCACGAGGCCCGTAGTCTTGGCAGCTTCCACATCGTAAACCGGTCGGACCCTGATACCTGTGCGGCTCTCATATTTTGCAAATACGGGCTCTGAATACACCTGGTCGACAGATGTATACACGATCACTTCCTTTTGCGCCTTGGGGGAAGGAGTCATGGTACAGCCTGCCATGATGCAGGCGATAAGAATAACAGCTCCGATGAAAATGGCCCTAAGCGCGGTAGTCGTAATAATCAGCTTCATGGGGAACTCACCGTTTTGGTCCGGGAATCTTCCGGGATACTGCCTGTTTTCCTCTCAACCCGAAATACTAAAGCGCAAACCATTTTTGTAACCCCAGATACATCCTGTGGTACGTGATTTCTCTGCAGCCGGCTATAAACAGGCCTGTACATAAACGTAACGACGTGATTATTTAAGTTTTAATACTTGAACCCGGGAATGGCCCGTGTAGTAAGAAACCAGAATAAATCTGGAAATTACTGCCCGGGATGCAGTATTACCCAATAATTCCTTTAAATCCTGAAAAATGGTTTGATTCCATGATCAATTAAACGTGAGAACGATTTGACCGGCTATGAATCAAGTCCCCCGGATATTATCCGAAATGTTAAGTACCGGCGTGTTTAATTCCACTAATTAATAATTAATCTCAACTGTTGGGGTTTTGAACATGAATTTCCAGGAGGCAGAAAAAAAAGCATCCCTTCTACAGGACCAGTTGAAGAGGGGGCAGATCACCCGCGAGCAGTACATCTCCTCTGTGAACGGGCTCAGGGTAACTGATTCGCAGGGAAGATGGTGGCAACCGGACCCGTCCGGGCCTGGTTGGCTGTTCTGGGACGGATCGGCCTGGCAGAAAGGTAATCCGCCTGTGCAGATGCCGGCTCAGGCCCGGGCCGGTGGTGGTGGGGCAGCATCCGGCAGTGTCTCTGAGTTCCGGGACCAGATGATTGACTTTAAGACGTTCCGGCAGATCAGTAAGGACCTCCCCCTGGCCCAAAGGCCGCAGAAATGGTGGGATTTCTTCTCGATCCTTGGTGGTGTGATCGGGGCAGTAATCTGGTTTTTTTACTCGATCGAAGATATTGACCTCATTACCCCCCTGATCATCATAGCCCTTCCCGTTCTGCTCGTTATGTTCAGGAAAAACATCGACGGCTTCCTGCAGCCGCTCCAGGCCACCCGTAAGAAAATACCTGTAATGATTCTGGTGGGAATCAGCATCGCCCTCCCGTTCCTGACCGCATTTATTTTTTATAATGTATTTGGGATCTCCGAGTATTCACTGATCCGGGTGAATATGATCATCGGGGTCCTGGCAGGCTATGCGCTTATAAGGAACCCCGAGCCCTCAACAGGTGTCCCGAAATTCTCCGGTAAAGGGTTGCCGGTCCTGGCCCTTCTCCTCTTCACCTGCATGATGGTAGGTACCGTTGTGGCCGATGACTGTGCAAGAGACCCGTTCAGGGCAGAGGACTGTCTCCGGACCGGGGGATTTGCTGAAACTATTGCAGGTGTGGCGACCGTTGCAGTGGTTGTTCTCGTGAACGGTGCCGAGGTGGTGAGGACCATATACAAGACCCCGAAAACATCAGAGGACCAGGAGGACAAGGTATTCACGGTTGTCGTATCAACGCGTGATCCAGCTGGAAATACCTCCACCACCCTCGACATGGTCAATTCACCGAGCATCTTTTTCTATGCCCATTGTGAGGAGGTCGGCAAGGGAAGGTTCCCGAGTGGTGATGATACCATACGGTTTGCACTCCAGTCAGCCCATACATTCATTACCCTGACAGACCTGGGCATGAAACAGGGAGAGCGTTGTGCCCAGGTGACTTTTAAGGACCCGCAACCTGAGGGGGACTTACCAGATACAGCGGATGTGATGGTATCGGCAGGAATCGGTCAGAACACGATCCCTGTAACAGTGACGCTGTCGCTGAAAGGCGGGATGTATGAATTAGAGGTATACTAATGGCAGGCGCCGGGATCAGTAAAGAAATACGGTGGACGGGAAAGCAATGGTTATGTGAACCATTCATTATCGAACTATTTTTTGGGAAAGGAAAAAACCGGATTCCCGTGGACATAGACCCCGAATCGGTCGTGATTTCTGATACAAAGGACTGGCTCGAAATAGGCAACGAAGGAAAACTGATCAAGGGGGAAGGAAAGGTATGGAAGGTCCCCATCAAGGTAAAAGATAGTAAAACCAAGGAGATCATCCCCCCCGGGGCTGTCAGGACGAAATATACACCACCCGTGGTAGTTATCGGTAAAATACCAGATATAAAGAAATTCCCCCCTCCGATAAAACAGCTGTCAACCACACTTACGGTCGTTGCAGATGCCAAAGATACACGAAGTGCCGGTGCAGACGCCATCGCTTCCGCCGCAGTAGCAGGGGCAGGCTTACCCCCGGGGCTTGGTAAGACAGTTTCCGGGACCATGCGGAAAATATCTGCCGGGCCACCGGTCGATTATATTGTCAAGCCTCCGACTCCTCTATGGGATCTGGAACAGGAGGAACCTCTCCCCTTATGTGGGACATTATCGGGAAAAACGCCGGAACAGAAGTTGAAATTAAAACTGGACCCCCTGCCGGAAGGATGGAGTAACAACCTGAAAATCAATATTGCCCTTCCGGATGAGGCCTCGAAAAATCTGGGCCTCCTTTTAGTTCATGAGCCTGAAAAAACCCCGGATACCACGAACGAAGGGATTCCTGAAACGATTTCAGTAAATCTAAAATTATCAAATTCCATATGCTCGATGAAAAAAGTGCGGGAGATTTCAAAGGGACAGAGACCATTTTATCTCCCGCTCTATGTTTCTTCAAGAAATGAATATGTCGGTGGTCCGTATCAGGAACTTTCAGTTGATCTTCTCCCCATGGAGATATGCCTCTACATCAACGAGGTGCCTGAAGGTGATTTTAAATGGGATGATGATAATCCTGTCAGGGTTATCAGGAAAGGCACTACAGGCATTCCGAAAAAATCCCAGATCCCACTCAGCCTGCACCATTCGCTGGAGTGTATCCCTGGTGTGAACTGGACATTTAATGAAAAATCTGATCTTGATGATAAGTTTTCAGACCCCTCTGATCCGAAAACCCGGTATATTGCACCATCTGATGAGATCTGGTCGGAAGAAAACAAACCCAAGAAAAGACCGTTTCTCTGTATTGTCGGGGAAGGAAAAAAAGAAAAAAAAGTGGCCAAAGTAAAAGAGGAACTTTATACAACTGCCGTCCTGAAATCCAAAATTGAATTGAAAGGGCCCCTGGGTATTGCCCTGGTCAGGATTAAAATCAGTCCTTCAAATCTACCCAAAAAAGAAGAAAATAAGTTGGACCTTGTTTCTACAGACATCCTGGATCTTTTCCATAGAAAATTCATCCTTAAAGTGGATCTTCAGAAAGTCATGGATACGAAAGAGGTTGCACAAGGATACGGAGGGGATCATGATGCCTGAATTGCTAATCCTGATCATGGTATCGTGTACAGGACTTTTCATTCTTGGTTTATTTGTCACCCGCCGTATACGGTATATTCCGGAAGTTAAAGCCTGGAACCCGAACTCGCATGATAAAATAACTTCCTATGCGATTGATATTCTTGGGAAGGCCGAATTACCGACCCTCTTTGGATGGGTCGTGAAAAACGCTTCTCTCCAGGCCGGGTCTTCACAAAACGAGTATTTCAAAAAAAATGTCTGGTGTGAGCTCCGAAGAGGGTCCGTCGATGAAGACATGAGTTCTGATTTATGGACAAAGTGGCTTGAAAAAGTGGGATGGCTGGTCGATGTACTATCCGATCCCACCAAAGAAGGTTCTGTCGTAAATGAACAGACCTTTGAGGGGACGAATGGAGCGTATCACTTTTATTACTGGAATGGAAACATCGGCCTGAGTGACAAGACCCAGCTGGCAGACAATATTGTAAAACCCGTCCTCGGAGAATCACGGGACCAGATGCCCTCTGCATTGGACAGGGCGGTTGAAAAAGGGTCGGCAGAAGATTGGTTTTTCGATAAGGAGAAAAGGAATTACACGATTGATAACTCAGTATCGTACTGGGAACTTGGCTACTACCACCTGACATTTTATTCCCTGGGGCGGGTCCTCCACCTCCTCCAGGATATGGCAGTCCCTGCCCATGTCCGGAACGACAGCCATGGAAACATGCTGGACGACCATCCTGAACCGCTCGAATACTATGCGGACCATATGGACCTGGAACCTTTCGGTCGTGGCCGGGCACCAAATGTTGACCGGTGGTCCTATGAACCCAACAGGAATTACCTGGACCACGTTAGCTTTTCCCCGAACCCGAAAATCCATTCACAGGCATTAACAACCCTGGATACGCTTTCAAAACAAGTATTTCCCGCTGATAATTTTATTTCAGGATTTAAAGCATTATTTTCTGATCTGGCCTCACTCACGTATTCAAAATGTTACAGTTTTGGAACCATTCCATGGAACATGGATTCACATAACCCGGCGAATCCCGCGGAAAGCCCGTGGTGCCCGGAAGACATTCTCCCTGAAAAGAATACTAAGTGCCAGGTCAATACCGGTGCCTTGTGCGATGTCCTTAACCTGCTGCATAATGAAGCAAAGATTCTGAAAAACACTCTTTCGATTCACCATTTAGTGCTACCTGACTTAAAACTGGACAGCAAATCATCCAGCCAGGCAGTTCTTGAGTTCCTGAATAAACTGGAACAGGATATCGGACTTATTAATCAGAACTGGCTGAATTATGTGCGGATGAATGATCCTGAAAAAAACAAGGATGATTATAACAAACAGACACCGAAAGCGAAAGAACAATTTTTTGAAACAGGAATAATCTACAATGATTTTAAAACGAGAATCCAGTATCTTGACATTAACTTGTTAAGAGAAAAATTAAGGGATAACCCGGGCTTTAAAACAGCAATGACAAAATGGATAGAAAACTATCCTGACAAAAAATCTTTGCTCATAGTATTTATGCACCCGCCAAATGAAGACTTTGAATCGTTTAAAATCAGGGTGATAGCCGGGTTCCTGCCCGAAAATTATCTCCATAACTCCCGGCCCGTCTACGTCGACCGGCCACATAATAATGATCTGAGGACCTGGTGGAGGGGATTTCACGGGCCATATTGCCTTGTAAATAATAACGACGAGGTTAAACCGAGAAAAGGCCTTGAAGATGAATTTACAGGTCCAGATAATATCATTGCACAACAATATATCCTCAATCAGGCAAATGCTATCGCCTGTTCAGCGTTATTATTGAAAAACTGGTTTGAATATTATTGTTCCCGGTTTCACCGCGGGGTTGGATTATGGATCAATAAAGATGCCCAAACTCCATCATCGGCTGGAGAATCAGGCCCGGTTGATAATACCGTCCAACAGGTCATTGAAAATGACAATAAACTCGAACCAAAAATACCCTCGGTTTTTTCCCTTGGGATTATAAACCACCTTCCGATTGAGATCGACCTCGATGTGGAAATCACCCTTACGAATATTGAAGGGGTATCAAAGGAGGATGCAAAAGATCAGGCCCTTATATTTTCAGATATTTCCAAATTCGACTTTGCACAAGGGAAAAATGAAAAAACCGAATCATTAAAAGAACTCGCAGATACCGAACTAACCCTGGACCATCCCGTTTTAAAATTCCATATTACGAAAGTCCCTCCATATAACAGCTCCACCCTGAAAAGCCAACCCATACCCATGCACGGGAGTGATGACATCCCGGAAGATATGGGCGGCATATTATGGGAACAGGAACCTTCAAAACTCGGAAAAGGTATCCTGAGCAATCCTGGGGCCCCCTTTGAAGAACAGTCCTTTGAGTCATCAGGTAACAGCAAGATAAAGCAGCCTGACTCAGTTGTCCTCCGGTTTGAATTTGGTGATGATAAGAAAAATGTCCCGGGGGATTCGAGTTAGATGGTCCTGAACCAGAATGATACTCAGAAATATCCCCTCATTATTTCGATAATTCATGGCGATAGTATGTTCCCAGTGTTTCACGATGGTGATCTGGTTATTGCACGAAAGTGTAATGCCATAAAATTGGGAGATGTGGTGATATTCAGGGAGCCAATGACTAATTTCTTTGTAATTCACCGGGTAATCCGGAATAAAAACCATAGAATTACCACAAGAGGTGATGCAAACCTCACCCAAGATCCAAATCCTGTTGAACAAGACAAGATTTTCGGGAAGGTATGTATGAGAATCCCCAAGATTGGGATCTTGATTCGAATAATTCAAAGGTGGTGTGGTCATTTATGTCTGAGATGATAAATTGTCCATCCTGTGACTCCCCGATTCCTGAGAATTCGAAATTTTGCCAGATATGTGGCCAAAGGATTACCCGAACCCGGGTAAAAAATTATTCTGAATCAGGTACCCAGGGTTTGGAAATTCAAGGACCTTTCCGGCAAACGGAGGCAGAAGAAACAGACTGGTATTATGGGGATATCCCATGGGAAGAAGAACCCGTTCCCGTTCAACCAGAACCCCTTGATGTTGAAACAACCAGTCCTGCAGACAATACCCTTGTATGCAATTCATGTGGACAGCTCCTGCAGAAAGGGATGAAATTCTGCAGCACCTGTGGCAGACCCGTTAAAAGTTCAACCCCCGCAGCCCAGGCCAGCCCTCCCCATGTTTCAACGTGTCCCGGATGCGGGGCGGCCTTGCAACCCGGCAAAAAGTTCTGCGGCAAATGCGGGTCACCGGTACCAGCAGTACGGGCGCCAGTCCCCCCGTCAGCACCACTCTGTCCCGGATGCGGGGCAACAATCGCTCCCGGGAAGAAATTCTGCGGCAAATGCGGTATCCCAGTTCCAGCGGCGCCGGTGTCCATTCCTCCGGTTACTCCACCTGCACCATTATGTCCCGGCTGCGGAACTGAGATTAAACCCGGAAAGAAATTCTGTGGAAAATGTGGTGCCCCGGTTTCTTCCATTCATGCGGCAGCCCAACCTGGTGCAGCACCCCCGCTCTGCCCGGGTTGTGGTACAATAATTATACCGGGAAAGAAGTTTTGCAGCAAATGCGGGGTAAAACTTCCCTGAAATCTCTTTCCATTAATTTTTTATGCATCCGTATCCCTGAACGAAATGCTTATCTGAACCTGCACAAAGGGATGTATCAGGGATCGTAGTCCTTATAGCCGCTGGCAACGGGACTACTCCAGGATGAATAATAATGACAGACTCTCACAATCTCCCTGATAAAATTTGCCCGCGATGCGGCACCCCGTCTCCCTATGCCGAAGATTTCTGTGGTTCATGTGGAGCCAAGTTACCGAGAGAAGTAATATGTACGAAATGTGGTGAAAAAATACCCCCGGGAGAGACATTCTGTGGCTCCTGCGGGACGCCTGTCACCCCTCCGCCACCCCCTCCCCCCGTCATGGATCAACCGTCAATACCCCCTCCACCGGTTACCCCCCCATATCAGCCCCCGTCTGCCGGCAGGAGTTCAGGGGGTCCTGCAGCCATGGGGGCCGGGCCACGGAAATATTTAGTGCCGGCAATTATCGCGGTTGTAATCATCGGGGTGCTCGCAGCTGTGATACTGGTTGGTATTCCTGGGATGACAAAACCGGGTGGTGTCACCCCGGGCCCCTCACCGACAAGCCCTGCTGCATTTACCCGTGCATTCGAAGGTGAATGGCAGGTTGAAACTACTGTGCAGCCAGGATCTGTCGAGTTATTCAGGATTACAATTCTTCCCGACAATACCTTCACTGCAACATTCCCTGAATGGAAAAGTATGACGATGTCAGGTATTCTTACCGATGGGGGTTCGATACTGAAAGGCAACTATTCGGACAGTGCCTCGGGGGAAACAGGGACTTTTACGCTGGTCCTGATCGATAATAGCCATTTCAGCGGCACCTGGCTGATACAGGGGCACACCTATACGATGACCGGTCAGAAAGGTACTCCGGGTTCAGCACCAACAACCTCTGTTTCCCGTCCACCTGCTACCCAGGGAACTACCTCTGCATCCTCCATCAGTGCAGGGTTCAGCCCTGATAAGATTTCCGGGTCTGTACCCCTTACTGTTACGTTCACCGACCGTTCATCAGGCTCTCCGTCCACATATTACTGGGACTTCGGTGACGGGGCGTTTTCATCCACGAAAGAACCGGTACATACGTATACGACATCAGGGACTTTCACGGTTAAACAGACCGTTGAAAAGAACGGGCAGACTTCGTCTAAAACCCAGGTCATTTCAGTGTCTTCTGTCCCCCTGACTGCGAACTTTATTGCCTCCCAGACTTCCGGAACAGCCCCCTTGCATGTTACCTTCACTGATACTTCGGCTGGGTCCCCGACGACCTGGATATGGCAACTTGGAAACGGGCAGGTATCCTATGATCGTAACCCTGAAATGGTATACCAGGCACAGGGTGACTACACCGTGGTGTTAACGGTTGAGAAGGGAGGAGTTCAAAGCAAGAAGAGCATTACGATTCATGTGAACCCTGCCCAGTCAGTTACCAACCCGGTTACCATTGCAGCCCCTGTGACGACTGCCGTAAGCACACCTTCAGGGACCTTTGAAGGTTACTGGGAGGTATCAGTCGGCAGCGGGACTGAGTACTATATTTTTAATGCCCCGGTTGGAAATTCGATTGACGGGACATTTGGTGGTCCCGACTTCTCATATGCAACATTTACCGGCACCCTTTCCAGTGGAGGGACCGTCGTCACGGGGACCTATGATGATATCCTCCTCGATGTTACCGGGCCATTTAAATTTACATTAACCGATGCAAATCACTTTTCCGGGACCCTGGTTGACTCAGGGGTGACCTATACAGTACGGGGGACAAAACAAACGGAAATGATATAACCTTTTTTTATGGCTTAAACCCTCTTTTATCCTGTTATTACCAGTACTCATGGTTTGCCCGAATAAACCCGAAATAACCCCGAGCTCCCGTCATGCCGCGGAATATACACTGGCTTATTACCCGGGGGTTCTGCAATATGTTTAAAGATACTATTATCAGAGACTCCCGGGAAAGAGATCGTATGGATCCATGGCTGGACAGGTTTTTACGCGGTTTCAGTTTCAGGATTAACTACCCGGTATTACGCTATTTAGTGGTATGCGGGGCCGCATTGACCGGGGCCGTTGCAGGCGCTTTTATTTCTGGTGGAGATATCACATGGACCCTCATCTTTGCTTTCGGATTTTATATTATCGGTCGGTTACTGTTGTGGATACGGTACCGCGAATAAAAATTCTCATCCCTGAATGATTATAACATGGTTATTTCAGGATTTGCAGGTACCACAAAACGGTAACGAAAAATGGACCACATGTTATAATCCCGGCACATTATTTCCATTATCTGCCACATACACCGGGACTTCTTTTCTATAAAGCGCCCTGCTGATCTAAAAATCTGGAAAGCGGGTTAATTGAATATAGCATATGATTGAAGCGGTTTCAGGGTAGCAATTCTGAAAGCCATATTGAATAACCATTATACCGTACCAGGTATACATTCCCATAAATACCGGGAGATCCTGGCGGTTGGTTGGATATCGTGCTGTTCTGTACTGAATGCGGGGCCAGAATTGAAAGACCGTCAAATTTTTGTGAAAACTGTGGTGCACGCTTATCCCCGGTTCATATCCCGGGTAACTCCATAAAATCGACAAATATCCCTGTTTCTTCCGTTATTCCGCCCGGTCCTGAAAAGGTCATTTCGGTCATTCCCAACCTTATGGAGGTACGCGGGCCTTTTTTTCGGGGGCCTGTCTGGTACCACGTAGTTGTAGCAACGCAGCGGATAATTCTTGTAAAGAGGACGTTGACACGAACTGAAAAAATTAAGCAGGATATTGGGGTAATAGGGCCTGACAACCGGTCTTACCCGTTTCAATTCATGAAACCTGACGACATTCTTGCAGAGAATCCCGAGAGCAGAGTCATTCCGCTCCATGACCTGGTCTCATTTACCGTAACAAAAAAAATACTACAGAGTGCTGAAGAAGGGGACCAGGTGTTCTGGGAAGTGAAGTTGTTAACAAAGTCCGGCACAATTTCATTGAGGACCGATTATGACCAGGATCCACGTGAATATATTGCCAGGCCAGCCCTCCTTCACCTGTTAGGCGAAAGGCTGGTCTCTACGAATATGTAAGTTCACCGTTGATCTTTTCATTGATCCCTGTTCCGGGGTTGATTGTTAAAAATAAAAATTGATATTCTCCTGTGCAGAATCCCTCATATGAAGGGAATTACAGGTCTCTCATGGGGCATCGTCCTCCTTTCGCTTCTCCTGGTGCCCGTTTTGGTATCAGGGGAAGATACATCCCCTGATCTGTCCGCAGAATATGCAGAAATTCAGTCCTTCCGGTCGATAGATAATGCATCGCTTGCATTGTATGCAGGGCAGAATGCATTACAAGCCGGGCGGTACGAAGAAGCACTCGGGGAATATACCAATGTGACTGAACTGGACCCTTCGTGGATGGCTGCCTGGTACCTGAAGGCCTACAGCCTTACAAAACTCAACCGCTCCCAGGAGGCACTGGTTGCAATAGACAAAGCACTTGCCCTTGATCCCACTGACCGGGATTCAAACAACTTAAAGGCGGATATTCTCACCGGGCTCGGGCGCGGGAGCGAGGCCGGACAATACCGGAGGACACCGGTGGCCCCACCGGAAGCGCCTTCCGCTCCTGTGACTGCAACAACAACGAAAAAGGCCCCGATACATACGCTGACCCTTATTGCAGGGGTTTTCGGAATTGTATTGACTGCAGGAGCATATGGGAATCCTGGCCTGTCAACCCCAGAAAAGGGAGATGAATAATGGAGAACCACCAGTGGAAACGAGTCTATATCTCGTTGATCTTATCGGGGATCTTTTTTATTCTCATAGTATATGCCATGACGGGCATGGACTGCATGTCCGGGGGTTGTGCAGTAGCGTTTACCTCTTTGTTTCTCATGATCAGCTCGTTTGCCGTTGCACTCCTCTTCCTTACCTACGCGTGGACGATGGACGAGATCCTCAGTGGAAAAAGCCTTTTGGCCCACTGGGTCTACCCTGCCGGTGAGGCGCAAATAAGTGCTGAGCGGGAATTTAAGGACTACAGGGAGACGAACAGGGGCCTGCTTTTCGTTGTGGGTGGTTTTCTTGTGATCGCGATGATCATCATGGTTGTTTTCGCTGGGGAAGACGGGATTGCCACTGCGGCGATCCTCTTCGGTGTCCTCATTATTGTTGCGATTGTATCAGTTATTGCCCCGAGGCTCGAATATAAGCGTGCCCTTAAGGCCTCCCATGAGGCCTATATCACCGACAATGGCATTATTTACGAAGGATCTGTGTACCCCTTCCGCTCCTTTCTGATGAGGATGGACGGGGTGAGCTACGAAAAAGAGACCGCGAAACTTCCCCCGTTGCTGGTATTCTCGTTCATCCAGCTGGTCGGCCTCTATATCCTCAGACCGTTTGCGATCAGTATCCCTGTCCCACCGGGCGAAGAGGAGAAAGCCCGAAGGATTGCAAACCGGATGAGCGGGGTTGTAGAGGAGGATGAAACCACACCGGTCCCTTCTAACGTCTGCAACAGCTGTGGTGCACCGGCCCTCCCGGGTAATCCGTATTGCGAGTCATGCGGGGTAAAAACCACGAGTGATCCGGGAGCTGGGTCTCCCGTGATATGCCCGGTGTGTGGCAGCAACCTGAAACCGGACGCAAAATTCTGCGGCTCATGCGGGTATAAAAAACAATAATAACCCGGGAAAATCCTCTTTTTTCTACCTGTGTGGTATCAGATTGTTGACATCATCGTCTCGTGTGCCTTCCGGAACGACTGGTTCGCCTCCTCCATTCGTCCCAGGTCCGTGAGGATATCCCCCTGCAGAGTCCAGGCCCGGGAAAGGGTTATCGCATCGTCGCGGTTTTTCGGACTGATTGAGGTGGATTTATTAACACTTTCAAGTGCACCCTGGTAATTTCCCGAATGTGAACGGGTTAATGCCTGGTAATACAGGGTTTCCATGTCATTGGGGTCGATCGACAACGCCTTCTGAAACGACTCTTCGGCCTCAGTCGTGCGGTTTAACAGGGATAATGAAAGGCCACGGTTTCTCCATGCTTTCCCGAACGAAGGGTCAAGAGAGACAGCCCTGTCATAGGCCGCGACAGCCTCATCGTATCGTCCCATAACATGGTCAGTCTCCCCTTTGGAATTCCATTCCCGTGCATCTGCCGCTGGATTGAGACAACCTGCACAGATAATCGTACTAACCAGTACAATCAGGATAATGAACCCGGGTATCTTCCCCATACCAGCTGGTAGTCGTCAGATTACATGAACTTTGTTGGGACGAAGTCCTCCTGGCAATCTCTCAGTCTGCTTCTTCCTGTTCCGCCAGGTAAACCATCAGTCCGTTTAAGGCATCGGGATTCATGGATATTTTTTCACCGGACTCTGCTCCCATTAACCCTTTCTCCACAAGGGCCGCCTTTGCCTGCTCCAGGGACGAAACCTTCAGGGTGATGGAAGAGATCCTGTTCCGGTCAGATTTTTTCAGGTGAATTATTACCCCGTTCCCCCCGTTCAGTTGTCCGGATCCTCCTCCTGCAGCTTCGGGCAGTATCTGCTGCCACTTTTCGGGGACTGACGGGTCTGCATATTCAATGGTGATTTCCTTGAGACCTGTTATCCCTGGAGCCCCGCCGTTTCCAGCGGCGAGCATTTGCTCCATCTGATGGCGGAACCCGACCTGGTCCCTGAAGGTATATTCGCAATAAAATACCAGGGAGCCGGGCATTATTCCGGTGATTTCGAGGTTTTTCCAGAGTGTTACGGGTGTCCCGTTCTCCACAACACTAAATGGCAGGACCGGGCCATGGGGGACTGTACCGGCATCGAGGACGCTGACAATGGACTCAAGTGGTCCTGATGGCTGGAAGGCGATACCGACAATGCCGGTACCCGCGGGGATCATATCCCCGTTACTCAGCGCTTCCGGGCAGCTGAGGACCTCCATGTTTACGTTCCCGAACGAGACCCCGCCGCTTTTAAACGGGCCGTAGTCCACCAATGGCCAGGCAACGGGAAGCCCGAGTCCTTTCGTAAAGACCTGGTAGACCGGCTCCGGCTCCGGTACCCGGACCATGAGGTGATCGACCTGCTTAATTGTTGGTGGGAATGATGACATATCCGGTATTAACACCTGCTTTCACAATCGAATGCTTTCATTGGGTCATTCCCTGCGGCCCTGTTACATTCCTCCACGCATGAGACACATTTCGAGTATCCCTCCTGTTTCACCACGCTGCAGGACCCGTTGATCTTCTGGCAGGACGCGAGGCCCCGGCACTTGTCACCCAGCTGGTACTCCATGGTGCACATTTCCACGACATCCGGGCCGCAGCTGATCTCCATGCCATGACAGTTTTGTATCCCGCATGCTGCCTGTTCGATCACCGCCGTATCAGTATTTTCCCAGTTGATGTGGAGGTCTTTCCAGGCGATGGTCCCGTTCCCTCCATGGGTCCTTGGAGGTGTTTTTATGATAAGGCGGACAGTCACGGGTGGTTTTGTTTTTCCCATGTCATCCGGGGAATACGTCCAGTAGATCGTTGGATCGCTCGTATCGATGCTTTCATTGTATTGGGTTACCTTGCCATCTGTTGCATTCCAGCTGACAAAATACCCATAACTGGTATTCCAGCTGAATACGACTGGCCCGGACCTGGTATACTGCGGGGTCAGGCCGATCCCGACCGTGGACGACATCAGGGGGCTGTACTTTTGAGGCGATGCCAGGATTGAAATGTCCATCTGAACTGGCGTTGTAAGTGGAAGTGCGGTACCTGTTACGGAAGGTGTTACCGGGGTTGTCACCGGTTGTGTGACAGGTGTGGTGTCGATTGGCGCAGGTATGGGTATTCCGCCCGGCTTTTCTGTCGTGCAGCCGGTGAACAGGATTGCGAGGATGAGGAGTATTCCCGGCAGGGCAATGAATGGTTTCATGGTATGGTGATTCCCGTGTGGTATGAAAAAGGTATTTTATTTGTTTTTTCGTATGGACAAATGGGAAATGATCCACTATTCAAACCCGGCTTAACCCTTGCTGCTGACCGTTGTTTCCATTTCCCCGTAACCTTCATCCCTCCCCCGTCCCATGTGTACCTGAAGGATACCCGCATGAATTCCACCGACCCGTTCTTTGAAAAGGACACATGGGCAAAAGAGGCAGCTATCGAACTTCTGGATGTCTCACCAGGTAAGGCGAAGGTGCAGATGAAGGTCGAAGAGCGGCATATGAACAGCCACGGTACCGTGCACGGCGGTGCCATTTTCACCCTTGCCGATACTGCGTTCGCCCTCGCCTCCAACTCCCGCGGGGTCCCGGCAGCTGCCATCAATGCCCATATCTCGTACGTGAAGTCAGCCTCTGGCGGGACCCTGTATGCAGATGCAGAGGAGTTCTCGATCAGCCCGAAGATCGCTACCTATACCGTGACGGTAACCGACGATACCGGGGAGAAGATTGCAATTTTCCAGGGTATGGTATACCGCAAAACCCCGCGACGATCATAGGAAGAATCATTCCTGCCCCTTCCTTTCAGGAATACGAGAGTATCTGCACGGTGATGAGGAACGATGAGGACGAGCCATTCGCTGCTCCTGAAGTATTTCCATGATCCCCGGTACTCGTTTGACCGTGTCGAGGTCTGGTATATTGACCGTGGGGCACAGAATGACCGCTCCTCTGTGACAGGGGGACAGATTGTAAACCTGGATGCCTATTATTTCGAGCGTGAGTCCCCGTTTGGAACAACAGCCATCCCCTATCACCGGATTACCCGGGTCCTGTATGATGGAGAACCGGTATGGATCAGGGGCACAACTTCATGAACACACGTGCCCCTGCAATGTTCCAAGGCACCACCTTTTTTACCGACCAATGACAATTTAGTATGGCGCCTCAGTGGCTTAGTTGGCAGAGCGGCTGACTTGTAATCAGCAGGTCCCGTGTTCAAATCACGGCTGAGGCTTAAAAGAGACTGTGTTCCAATCCGATGGAGAATTGGAGCATAATTTAGCGATTTTTTCTTAGAAATATTTTCTTTATAAATATCATGTTGAATAGGGATTTTTCTCATTATTTATTCCTTTGATGCATGGAAGCGCATATCCAATCGCCCCTGCGACCGACCCACCCCCACTCCCCGCCCTACCAAGCCTAAAGGGCGGGGCCACACCACCGGTGCCTCCTGTCCGCTCCCTTTCGGCTACGCGAAAGAATTTCGCCCGGCGAAATCATGGAGCGGAGGGCAGGAGGACCCCATCTCGTTTTTTATTGTTTTTTTAATTGGCTATTCCTGATTCCGTTTGCCCAGTTTGCATAGATGTATGTCCTGGTTGTTCTTGCATCAGATCTGAATCTAGTTATTCACTTTTCCATCGATGCTTCCCACATATATGGTGTGGTTTACACTTCCTGCATAGACGATTCCGTTCGCCATAACTGGTGGAGACTCAATGATCCCTGTTGGGTAACTCCATTTCTGGATAATTTTCGGACCCATGCCGCTGTTGTTACTGGCCCCTGTATTAGAGGTTGCAACAACTGTCAAAGGGTTCTGTGTGGGGGGGCGGGATTCGCCCCGGTATTGAAGTGGTGCACCCCGCAAACATAACAGCAACCAGGAAAACCACAATAAGAAACCCCAGATATTTCTTCATTAACCGGTCCCCCAGGGTTCAGTGGTTCTTACGTAACTCATACTACTGCCCGCTTCTCCGTTGATAAGCATCATCGAAGTATATTCCTCATTTGTGGGATTGACAGAAACATTGTATCTTGTCGTGTTTTGCAAGGCTTGCAAATAGATAACATCATCAGTGGAGTTACTACAGGATTTCTTTGTTAAAACAAGTGGACCAATTTTAATTTGATTATTGCCCGTTAGCGTGTAATGTCCTCTGAAGCAATTGCATCCCGAAAAACCAGAAATATTTCCCTGGTCGTCAAAGCTAAGAATGTAAAAGGAGTTCCATAGATATCCCTGGAAATTTCCCCCTACACCCTTTTCCAATCGCGTGTCACCAAGATACCATGTTCCAAGCAGGTGAGAATCGATGATCTGTGTATGCTTATCAGCCCCATTGGGAATACAACTACCATTTC
>JALOPT010000133.1 GCA_025453715.1 Methanoregulaceae archaeon
GATCAGCTTGGCCAGCTGGGAGGCCACCCTTTTCGTACTATCCCTCGCGTCACCCGGTTCATATTCCGGGCATATCCCAGCCAGTGCATTAAATACTGAAGAGACGGCAGGACCTAGGGAGGGGCCGTACCCACCCTCGAGGACAAGGGCGAGGGGAACTCCTGCAGAACGGGCCGTAATATAGGTAAGGACACCGAAATCATCAGTTGTTAATTTTATTCCTCCAATAGGATCATCAGACAACGGGTCAAACCCTGCAGAAATAATGACAACATCAGGAGAGAATTTTTCGATTGCCGGGAGAAAAATCCCGTTAAAGACATGGAGATAATCAGGGAGTGTTGAGCCTTCCCGTATTGGTGCATTGAGGGTGTAGCCCTTTCCTGCACCAATACCGATTTCATCGACCCAGCCGGTCCTCGGAAAGCTGTTCACCTGGTGAATCGAACAAAACAAAACCTGGTCACTGGAGTAAAACGCCTTTTGTGTACCATTACCATGGTGGAGGTCCCAGTCAATAATTGCCACTTTTTTTCCCATTTCAAGCGCATTGGCAGCGGCGACGGCAACATTATTAAAAATGCAGAAGCCCATTGCCTTGTCAGGCTCCGCATGGTGCCCGGGGGGGCGGACAAGCGCGAAAGAGTGCTCCCCCTGCAGGGTGCGTTGTACTGCACCCATTGCCGCTCCCGCTGCAGCCGAGGCAACCTGGAAGGTCTCCGTGGTCAGGTAGGTGTTCATATCGATGTAACGCTTCCCACCAAGAGCACACAATTCACGGATCATCCGTATATAATGGGGTTTGTGGACACGCCCAAGATCTGCAACAGTTGCCGGGGAAGGCTCCAGTTTCTCAACCCAGCCAGGTACTCCGGAGTTCGCCATCTGGAGACGGGCATTGCACTCGCTGTGCAGGTCCATCTCGTGGCAGCCAAATAATTCTCCGGTGATGACCGAGCTTTTCCTGTTCATCTTAATTGATCTGTGACCCCTGCATTACCGCGTCCTCACTTACATCAAATTGTTTGTCAGTACCAATTATGTGATACTTACCGGTAGCCTTGACATCATACGGGTTTCCTGTTGTTGAATATGGCACGATAAACTCCCCATTGGTGCTGGCCTGCCGGTACACGAATGACCTTCCCGTGTTGGAAACGAGCGGAATTTCGATAATCCCCTCTCCCTTAATTTTTGCACCGGGCACAAATTCGAAGACCTTTACATATTTTATATCAGGTGGGCTGCTGCTCAATACATTCCTCGGGGACTCGTGCACAAGCCGGTAGTGCTGAAGAGCAGGAATTGATGATAACGGCCGCCACACGGCATCGTTGAGAATTGCGGCATGCTGACCTGCAGGGGCCTTGCTGTTATACAGGTCTACATTAGCCTGTGCTTTTGCAATGTCCATGTTTTCGGCCCGTGTAATAACCGAGTATGGCCTTCCGGAACTTCCTGGCTCGGTATATTCAACGTAATAAACCGTCGTGGGGTCCGTCATGGATCCATCGAAATTATGGAGCTTTGAAACCATCGTCTGGTAATATGGAACATCATAGAGAGTAACCGCACTGTACTGGCTCGGGTTATCCGGATTCGGGACCAGGTAAGGCCGCTGATATGGAGATGCACCAAGAGTTGCATTATACCATGTTGCCATCGCCCAGAACTTTCCTGTATCCATCTCTATATCGGTTATGATATAACGAGTCCCGTCATTTTTCAGGATATTATTTGCTCCGGATTCGTTTTGGGACATGAAATAGGAAGCTGCACCATTTGGTCCGGCGACGCCTGACTGGAATGGGTTGGCATTCGGGATCCGCTTTGCGATATAGGTGATCATATGCCCGTAATCCCACCAGGACATTACCCCATACGCCTGAGCCGGATATGAGAACGTATCTCTATTGTAGATCTTATAATAATCAACCCCGGTTTGAGGTGTTTGCCTATCCATCCACTCAAGCGATTCCTTCCAGTCGGAGTTCATCCTCAGAGCACCTGAAGATGCAACCGCATATTCACTGCCGAACGATGATATGACAAATAAAAAGGCCAGGAAGACTACAAGGACGATTGCACCGATATTCAGGTAATTGGATTTATGACGGTTTTGAGAGATTTTCCCTTTTTGTGGAGCCTTTTTCCCCTTTTGGGGGGCTTCTTTCGTAGATACAGGTTTTTCAGGCTCATCACTTTTACCGGATTTTACGATACTACAGAGATCTTTCCATCCCAGGTTGAAGACATATCCAATACAAATCCCACCAAGGACTGCAATATTGACAGCCAGGTAATATTCATACCTGATATGCTGCCAGGCCGCTATAAGCATGAACACCGACCAGATAAGAATAACATGTTGATCGGGACGTTCCTCGCGCCACGAGCGGTAAAACATTATTATTAACCCACCAGCCATCAGGATTAGCGAATAGTTAAAAGTCTCCCAGGCTTCAGCAAATGTCCATGACCTTGCTTCCTGGATGGTGAGATAATAGGGGTTCTGGCCAAAAAATTCAGTTAATGCCCCAAGCAGCGAGTTGTATATCAGGGGGCTAACCAGCGCTGTTATTGCAATAATTACTATACCAATCCCGATAACTGAAACCGGATAATAATACGCTTTCTTTCCTTTCAGGAGTCTTGCTACAATATACAGGAAAATAGTACCAATAATCAGGAGGATATATGATAACGGGTGGGCAATAGTGTAAAAATTAAATTGGAGTCCTTCGGTCTGGATCCCGACGAGGAAAAATGCCAGTGTCGCAAACCCGAATACAACAACATTTGTTACCAGCAGGTAATCTGATGACTGTTTTCGATAAAAGTCCCATATAAACTGGATTACGGTAAAAACACCAATGATAAGCGCAAACAGGACCATGGTAGGCATGGTAAAAAGCCCGAGAATATATGCAACTCCTGCAAGGAGGGCCAGAATTACAGGACGTACCAGGGTCTCCCTTTTGGATATATCGACCGGGTTTTCCTTCGTCCACCACATGCAATACACATATGCAAAAATGAACAACGTGCCGAACAATACTTCCGCTATATGGTGATCAAGGTAACCATACAGAGACCTGAAGAAATACTGGCCACCGATGACAGCAATAAGACCTGAAGCAAAAATAGCGCATTTCCAGTCCGATATTTTCCTTACGAGAAGGAATACCAGGGGCACCATGAGGGCTGCCATGATCGGAGGGACCATGAGAGCATATTTGATGATTTCAGGTCGGTTAACTGCCCCCATAAGCATCGTAAACGCTGAACTGATAATGATAAACAGCGGGCCCCAGTGAACGGTCTGACCAGTGGGGAACAAGGTCATGGCCTCATACCAGCCGTACCCGGGGAAATTTCGCATCATCTGTTCAATTTGCCTGAGATTATAGAGGGGGTCATCGCTACCCGCCAGATAGAGTATATCTACATTCCCAGCCTGGAGGAGGGGGAGGAGCCTTATCCAGAGCACAAATGCAGTTAAAACTGCCAACAGCGCAATAAGAATATAATTCCGGTATTTGATAAGATCCTGTATTACCATTGAGATCAGCCTTTAGAGATTGCGTACCTGCTAAATTATACGAGGAGAGATATGATAAGATTTTGTAGCGGAATTTATCCACCAACTATGTAACTTAAGATTCAAACCGGATTTTGGGGCCCGTCTCTGACGTATCGGTTGATTGTCTTTTCAAATACGTCATAATCAAACATTTTTGCCCTTTTCAGGCATTCATCGGTAAACGCTGAAGGGTCTTCTGATATTTTCCGGATCGCTGCAATCATGGAACCTGGATCAGGTGATGTGAGTATACCTGTATAACCATCAGCAACAGTTTCAAGATATCCACCTTCCTTGGTTGCTACAACGGGTTTTCCGCTTGCCATTGCTTCAAGAGGAGTAATGCCAAAATCTTCATCGATTGCTGTGGTTATGAATCCTTCACAACATGCGTAGAGGTCGTTAAGGCGTGACTCTTCATATGGCCCCAGGAATTTCACGTTATCAGGGGCATTTTCCACAACTGAACGGAGTGCGGGATAAATCTGGCCAACAACGAGGAGTGTTTTATCTGGCATCTGCCTGAATGTCTCCACCTGAAGTGGGATTCGTTTCCATTTATCAACCCTGCCGACTGATAGCCAATATCCTTCCGATGGTTTGCAGGAATAATTATCCGTATGCACCGGGGGGTATATCACCCCGGCATCACGTAAATAAACCTTATAAATACGGTTTCTCACAGTGTGAGAAATGCACGCGATATTCTCCACGTACTTCCTCACAAACCTCTGGTCAAAATATTTAAACAGATTTAGTGCACCAGAATAGCCAATTTTCCCGAAATTACCACACTCGCTAAGGAAGGGATAATACATATCGTACAACGCCCGCCTCGGAGTGAGCATATAATATAAGTGCGGTGTGTGGTGCACCATATAACGAAGTGACATGTCGTCAGTACATATCACAAAATCGTAATCAAGGGATGCATGTTTAAATAGTCTCATCCCTGCAAGCTGTCTCATCGGTTCAGAGGGCAGTTTTTTCCCTAGTGATACCAGATTAATTTTTCCCGTTTCATCATATGTCCTGACAACCGCCTCATCATATGATGGGACAATAATATCGGCACCAAGTGCATGGGACATATCAATAATTAATCGTTCGGCCCCTCCTCTGACTGAAAAATCATCACAAGCGAGAATGGCTATTTTCATATTCTGAACCCCTTATTTTCTCCTTGATAGGGCTGAAACCGGGTTGAATTCATACAACCTGTATAACACATGTTTTCTATCCTGATTATTAGTATCATAATAACTATGAAAAATCATGGTTTCATTAAATCTTATCATTCAGCAGGCCTTTAATCAGATTGTTCCACAAACCTGCAATAACATCCCATCTCAGTTCCTCGGGGACAGGATAGATCTTTTTTTCAGACATTGTTTTTTCAATCACGGACGCGAGCTGTTCAGAGTCCCGGGGATCAACAAACCGGGAACCCGAATACTTGCCCAGGCTCTCTTCAAGCCCACCCACACGTGATGCAATTATAGGGATACCGAACGACATTCCAATATGAGCAACACCACTTTGGGATGCTCGTGT
>JALOPT010000011.1 GCA_025453715.1 Methanoregulaceae archaeon
TCTGATAATAGTATTACTTTTTTAAAATTGCTCCGGGGAGATTTTAGGGCATTTCTACAGGCCTGGATAACATCTGAAACCCCCCCGATATGTCTCAGGAAATCTCAACAGGTCAGAAAAAGATAAAAAAATGATTAATCCTGCCCGGTCACTCGTAGAGGACCGGCTCGTCAATCCGGGTGTAACTGACGAGATTATCTGCAGTGAAATGGATTGCGATCTCGCGGTTTGCACTTTCAACCGAATCAGAAGCGTGGATAACGTTTCTCCCGATATCAAGGCCAAAATCCCCGCGGATTGTCCCGGGTGCAGCTTCTGCCGGGTTCGTCGCACCTATTACGGTACGCACAATCTTCACGGCGTTCTTCCCTTCCCAGACCATGAGAAATACCGGCCCGCTCATGATGTATTTTTTCAGGGAATTGAAAAACGGTTTCTGCTGGTGTTCCTTGTACTGCTCGATCACACATTTGTCAGGCATGAGCTCAAAGCGTGCTGCCACGAGCTTCAGTCCCTTGGATTCAAGCCGTCCGACCGCTTCGCCAACAAGTCCTCTCTGGACCCCGTCTGGCTTGACCATCACAAAAGTGCGTTCCAAGGCGGCTCACTCCTTTCCGAGTGCCTTGCGGCCGGCGGCAGTCCATGCAACTTTGCGGGCCACGCGGCCGAGCTTGTAATTCTTCTGGCATTTTGTGCTGCAGAAGTAAAACAGGCTCCCGTCTTTCCGAACGAAGAGCTTCCCGGTACCGGGTTCTACTGCTCCGCCACAGAAGGTACAGTTGCGCATTTCCACCATTCTGCTCACCGCCTCGATAGTTTCTTTGCTTCGCGCTCGGTCTCGAGGAGCATCAGTACATCGCCTTCACGGATTGGACCTACCGTATTGCGGGTGATAATACGACCCTTGTTGATCCCGTCAAGGATCCGGCATTTTACCTGCATCGCCTCGCCATGCATTCCGGTTGAGCCGATCACCTCGATCACCTCCGCGGGTGTTCCTTCGTCTGCCATAATATCCTCACGCTCTCAGGTCAGTGACCTGCTTGACGATATCGTCAATAATTTCCTTTGCTTTTCCGGGTTTTACAATTGCAGCAGCAGCAGAGCCGACATCGAGACCGCTTGCGGCGCCGAGGTCATTCTGCTTGTTGATATACAAGTAGGGGATTTTTTTCTCATCACAGAGCGGGCCGAGGTGCATCACGATCTCGGCTGGTTCCACGTCTGCACCGATCAGGACAAGAGTTGCAATGCTTCTTTCGATGGCTTTTGTTGCCTCATTTGAACCCTTCTTGATCTTACCGGTGTCTCTTGCGATCTCGAGCGCCTCAAGCGCTTTATTCTGAATCTCTTCAGGTACCTGGAATTTAACAAATGCGTTTGCCATAACTCACCTCATTCAGGAGTAGCGTCTCCCTCATCACTCATCAGTCAGCGACGATGTAGCCATATTATTTTAACAGGAGTGGCAATAAAGGTTTGTTATCCTCTTCCTGACCCCTCTTTAATTGCAGGCCATTAATGCAGTTTTTTCGAAATTGGAATAGAATAATTCGTTGTTAGAGGATATCAATATACTGGGGCAGGCGTACGCGGTGTATAAATTATCACATCTGCGTGTCTAAATACCGGAATAATATCAGCCGAATCAAGGTTAACGCGGTACCTGGATCGTTCAAAATCCCCAACGTACAACAGCGTGGCATTATATTTCTTCATCAGAGCAACCGTCTCCTCCGGGTTTTCATACATGGCCCGGACATCGTTCATCCGGGTCCCGTACCATCCTGAAGTATCACCGCGCCACATGAACTCGTGGAATGGCCAGCCGATAATGGTCGGTATACCGGTAAATGAAGAAACTCTTGAATAGTAGGTATAATCGCCACTTTCTGCTTCAACAATAGTAATATTCCCGGGCAGGGTGCGCAGCCACGCAAGTGCTGCAGCATCACCCGGGTGGCTGGCATTAATGTAGGCAAGACCATCAAGCGACCTGGGACCTTCGATCATTGTCGCCGGTATGACCAGCGGTGTAAGGATAAAACTGATCCCGATGACCAGGACGAGGCTGCTCCGGGCATACCCTGAAATTGTCAGCGGCCGGACCCACCTGGCAAGCATCCTTCCAAGCATCGAAAACCCCGAAGCCCCAAGTAAAAGCCATGCAGCAAAATAGAACTTGAACACGGTGTTCATCCGGTAATAAACATCCCCCATGTTGTCCCGTAGGTAGAAAAACTCGCAGAAGATGATAATTACCAGACCTGCAATTGCAAGAATTTCCACCGGGTCAGGCCTCCAGCGTGTGACCAGGTAAATGAGCGGGAGCAGGGCGACTGCCGCTGAAAGGTAACCGGCAAGGGCAAACGGGAGCGCAAAAAGGATGAGCCAGGGTCGTTTTGCGATATCCCTCCAAAGGTAGGCGATGAAGATCAGGAGGAATATCCCATGCACCAGCAGGAATTCCGGGAGGCCGGTCGGGGAGAAAACAATCCCAATACCCTGTACTCCCTGGGTGTTCAGCTGGAAATAGAACGGAACCCATAGCAGGACTGAGAGGGGTGGCACGATGAACAGGAAGCCCCACGGGGTGTCAGCGATACGACCGGGCTGTTTCCCGAGTATTGTGAATAATTCTCTGACTGCATTTACTACACATGCCCCTGCAGTCCTTACCCGAATTGAAATTTTCTCAAAAGGTCCGGATAAACTGGCAGGGCTGTTGAACCCTGCCTTGTGAATTGTCACGTACCATACCAGTACCCCGATAAGGACCATGAATGGTGCGTAGATGAGGATGTCCCAGGTGTTGATCAACGGCATTGCCCCAAGGGAAAGAGCGGACAGTCCTATGACGCACCAGCGTCCCTGGCACGAAAGACTCTCCCATCGTTTCAAAGAAAATACCAGGAGGAATATGAAAAACACCTGGTTGAACATGCCGATCAGGTGGGGGTGGACATCACCCCAGAGGAGTGAGAAGAGCGGGAACTCATTGATGGCATTCGGTATTGTCCGGGTACTGTTCCAGAAGAGCGATCCCGCTGGCGTTCCCCGGATGGCCTCGTATAAAAACGATGGGTTAACAATCAGGAATGTCGCCAGCGGGAGCCACCTGAAGCGTTCAAGGAGGAGGTGACCGAGAGCGTACATCGTTACCGCAGAAAGAGCGAATACGGTCGGGAGTGCAAGGTTGAACACAATGCTGGACGGCGCCCCGCTAACAACTCCGAGTACCCCGATCATCCAGTATCCGAGGTAATAATAGACATTCATGTATCCCCCGGAAAACCAGGGATCAAGCGGGGGCACTACCGGGTCACGCATCACTGATGCGATGAACCCGTGGTCCATGAATTTCTCTGCAAACGAGATTGAAGGGTTTACGAACCGCACATTGAGCATGAACAGGAAGCATACCAGGAACAGGAATTCCCATTTCCACTCCCCCCTTGCGCTGTCCAATGAGTATTCCCGGCGGTACAGGGCGACAAGGAACAGGAGAATAAACGGGACCAGTGCAACCTGTACCGGGACCCGTACAAGCCCACAATACCATGAAATCAGGGTGAACAGCAAAACTGATGCCGGGAATGCCACGGGAAATGCAAGGTCCCCTATTGATTTTTTAAGGTACGGCCAGAGCGAGAGCTGGAGGAGCGTAAGGATAAGCAGCCAGGAAATTACCGAAAGGACCTGAATATCAGCGCCCGGCATTGTCCTCCAGTCCTTTTCCAAGTTCCTTGTTGAACGCTGATTTTATTGTTGAGATTACCCAGTCGCCAAGGTAGTAGATGGAAATAACACCCCCGATAAGTGTGACCAGGTTCTTGATCAGGTGGTCAGTCACGGCAATGAGGAATGCCAGGGCTGGCTCCACACCTGCGAGTTGCAGGACAAGAGCTACGGCCAGCTCGTATGTCCCGACACCACCAGGTGTCAGCGGGACTGCTTTCACGAGGTTCCCGATAACAATTGCGAGAATTACAACAGGTAACCCGATACTCTGTCCGAACATGTAGACAACAAAGATACATACCCCGATATCGAGCAGCCAGATAACGACAGAAAGTATCGAGAACTGGAGTAGTGACCGTATACTGAGTGAGGCCTTCCGTACCTCCTCGAGCATGGTCAGGATTAGCCTGATATATTTATTTTCAGACTTCACCCGCCCGAGGGCGATCAGGACGACCATGAATGCCGCCCCGATAATAAGCGGGGCCACGATCACCCAGTAAAACCATTGTGGCACGTTCAGGACGAAGGGGAGCATCAGCACCCCAAGGAGCGCGACCATGATGATATCGAAAAGCCTCTCCACGACGAGGGATGAAATACCGGTAGATACGGATGTATTATACTCATGCTTCAGGATGAAAATCCTGACAAGGTCACCAAGACGGGCCGGGATCACGAGGTTTGCCGTCTGGGAAACAAATATGCAGGCCGTCGAAACCAGTATCCCTGCCGGGACCCGGAGGCTTTTCAGGATACCCATATACCGGGCGCCACGTAGTATCCACGCTAGGAGGCAGACGAGTACGGCAGGGACTATATAAAGCGGGATTACATGCCGGAGTGCGATAAGCAGCTCGTCCCACACCGAAAGCAGCATGTAGATAATAATTCCGGCGGCAATAAGCGTGGGAATGACAATCGCACTAATCTTTTTGAACATTGAGCCGCCACCACAATCGCAAAACCGAGAGCCCCATACCGGTTACATCACTCTTCCGGACTGTTGTTCCGGGCCCCTGTTCCCAGTGTACCGGGAACTCGAAGATCCGGTATCCCTTCCGCTGTGCCCTGACCAGGATCTCGGTATCCCAGAACCAGTGATGCTCCCTGACCTTTTCTGCAAGTAGCAGGACCCGTTCACGGCGAAACGATTTGAACCCGCACTGGTGGTCATGGAGCCTGCTCCGGAGGACAAACCTGACCAGGAAATTATAGCCCCTGCTGGCGAATTCCCTCCCCCCGGTCCGTTTAATCCGGCTTTCGGGGAGAAGCCTTGACCCAGTCGAAATATCATAGCCCCCCTGTATCGCAAGGACCAGTTCACGCAGGTGTTCCATACCTGTAGCAAGGTCGACATCATAATACAGCACAACAGGTGCGGATGTCTCACGAAATGCACGGTTCAGGGCCCTCCCCCGTCCGAGACGCTCGTCACTGTGGAGGAGACGGACACGAGGCTCCTTCATGCTGATCTCCCTCACCAGATCTGCACTCCCGTCAGTGCTGCCATCCTCAGCTATGATCAGTTCAAAATCAGGTGTGATTTCCCCAAGGTATTGCAGGGAAACGGGGATTGCACGCTCCAGTGCCTTCCGGTCATTATATACCGGTATGACGGCAGCGATGGCAGGGGCTGTCATTCTCCGGCCTCCTGGTCAATCACGCCTGCGACGCCGAACCCGGCCTGGACTGACCCCTCCATACTCCTCTCAGGATAATTTGGCGCCGAAAACATGCCTGCCATGTAGAGCCCTGTTTCACCGTATGATGGGATCAGCCGGTGGAACCCGGTAGTATAAACCGGTCCGGCAAATGGGTCAACAGCAAGTTTATGCCAGTGGACTGCCTCGTCAGGAACAGAAAATCTCCTGCAGAAGTCCCCGATCATTACCTTGTCGAGGCCCGGGGTGACAGTCCCTGAAAAATACGATGCCAGGTACAGGATATGTTCCCCGTACCGTTCAGGAGGAATAAAATTTGTATGGGAGACAACAGCCCCATAGGGGGCCTGGTCCTTCATATTGAGCCAGTAAATATTATCAGTGACATCACGGTCAAGGCCGATAGTCATGCAGGCCGCACCCTGATAGGGGATTTCAGGTAACTCAGGTCCACCGATCCGCTGTAGCTGGCCTGGCGGAATTGTTGAGATGACGGCATCATAGTTCTCACCATTGACGCTCCATGAGTTCCCTGCTTTTACGAGTGATGTTGCCGGAGTATTGTACCGTATCCGTGTTCCCCTGGTTGAAATCGCAGAGACAAGTGAATCAACAAGCAGGTGGAAACCCCCGTTCAGGTATCCGAGCCGTTCACCGGCAATGCCCCGGTCTGACCTGATTTTAATCCTGCTTACCAGCCAGGCTGCCGATACTTCAGAGCGCCGCTCTCCGAACTTGCTGCGAAGTAATGGTTCGAAGAATGAAGTATACACCCGTTTCCCGATGTGCCTTACGATGAAATCTTCTGCGGTTACCGAATCGAGTGGCAGGGTGTCCATTTTTTTTGCCCTCATGGTGAGCAGTGCGAGCCGGGCCTTGTCTGCAAGGCCAAGTTCCGGGTAACGGAGGATTTCTGAAGGGGTCGTCAGCGGGTAAATGGTGCCACCTGCAAAATAACCCGTCGTTCCGCTTCTCCATTCAAGGTTACCTGAAAGACCAAGCTTGTCAAATAGCGAGATTAGTGCATGATCACCTGAAAAGCAGTGGTGGTAATATTTCTCGATCCAGTACTGTCCCACCTGGTACGAGGAGAGGCAGCCCCCCGGTGTGGAGGTCTTCTCCAAAATGTCGATATCATGCCTGCCGGAGAGCGCGTATGCCGATGTAAGGCCGGTCAGTCCTCCGCCAATAATACAGATCTTCATGATATCGCTGATACAGCAGGAACAGGATGGTCCCTGCCTGATCATTCTCCCTATAGTATTAACAAAACGGGGATAAAAAAGGCTCTGGCCCTGACTATTGACAGAATAGCGGCTCCGGGCCGTTTGGGGTTATAAGAAAGTATTTGAACTCCGGACAGATAAGTTCTTAGAAGATAAAACTGATAATATAAGTCATAAACAGGCTGCCGGGAGTCATTTCATGAAGATATTTTTTATTGGGTTTGGACAGGCGGGAGGCAAGATCGTGGATATGTTCCTCTCGGTTGACAAGCGGCTCGGCACGAAAAGCTTCAGGGGAATCGTTGTCAATACTGCAAGAACAGACCTGATGGGTTTAAAGACTGTACCCATGCGTGATCGTATCCTGATCGGGCAGACTGTTGTGAAAGGACATGGCGTTGGAACGGATAATGCCGCAGGTGCCCGGATCACTCTTGACGAAGTAGATGGCATCATGAGTGCCATCGACCGTGTGGGTACTCACGATGTAGACGCATTCATGATCGTTGCCGGGCTTGGTGGTGGTACCGGATCTGGTGGCACCCCTGTCCTTGCGAGAGAGTTGAAAAAAATTTACCAGGAACCGGTCTATGTCCTGGGTATCCTACCTGCCCCCGAAGAAGGAAGGCTCTATTCGTACAATGCCGCAAGGAGTTTAAAGACGATCATCAACGAGGCTGACAACACCTTCCTTTTTGATAATTCAGCCTGGAAAAATGAGGGAGAAAGCGTTAAAAGTGCTTTCCAACGCCTGAACGATGAAATTGTGCGCCGGTTCGGGATTCTCTTCCGGGCGGGTGAGCCGGGTAAGTTTGGTGTTGGTGAGATGGTTGTTGATTCCAGTGAAATTATTAATACCCTCCGGGGCGGTGGTATCACAACAGTCGGGTACGCAATCAGCAGCGTTACTTCGAAAAAGGAACAAAAGAAAGTCGGAGCATTTATCACTACAATAAAAGACACAATTATTCGTAAGGACCGCGAGGATGAAGGCCTTCTCGGTGAGGACAGGACCGCAAAAGTCATCTCCCTGGTAAGGCGGGCGATGCTCGGGAGACTCACGCTTCCCTGTGATTTCTCGACAGCAGAGAGAGCTCTTGTCCTTGTAGCGGGACCTCCGAATGAACTTGACCGGAAAGGGATCGAAAAGGCGAAAAGCTGGGTCGAAGAGAACATTGCCGGTGTTGAAGTCCGTGGTGGAGATTACCCGGTAAAAAGCGAATATGTTGCCGTTGTTGTAGTGCTTGCGAGCATCGGGAACGCACCACGCATCAGAGAACTCCTTGAAATTGCGAAAGAGACAAAAGATGATGTATATAAACCAGACAGGGGTAAAAAATCAACAATGTTCGAACAGGAGTCAATTGAACCGCTGTTTGAGTGAGGGCCGCATTATATGAGTAAATGGAAAATTAGCCTTATTGTCCTGGTAATTCTTATTGCCGGAATTACCGCCGCATCTGCCTCGATAAGTGTAAAAAACATTGCAATTACCCCGACCGGGGATCTCGTTTCGGGTCAGACCCCGCCGAACCCTGTTACGGTGTCTTTTGTTATTGATTTTAATCCCATAGGTGGTGAAACATTCCCGAGTGAAGAAACACTTACGATGTCGACTGACCTGGAAAACGCCCAATGGTCGTATATCACCTCCCTTGACGGCAACCCTAACCCGGCCGTTACAGCCAACGGGCGAAACTTAAATATCAATGGGTGGGTCCTCTCCTATCCGTCAAAAAGGGAGTTGTCCATGCGTGTCACCCTGAACGGGGAAGTCCCAACGGTGACAGCATCGGGTAACAAGACTATTATCAGGGTCGCCGAACTGAGCGGCAAGTCTGAAGCGGTAGCGGGGACTGAACAGATCAGGCAACGTTACGTAATAAACCCGGCGGATAAAAATAAGGCAATATCTGATGTAAAATCCGATCTCACCGCATTCCGCACATTAATCGATGAAAAAGCCCAGGCGGGTATTGAGACAACTGCGGCAATGGAGAAATATTCAGCTGCAAACACTGCGATCCAGAATGCCGAGAAGTCCACGTCGTTTGCAGCCGCCCAGACCTACCTTAACAATGCCCAGGCGCTTCTTCAGGACGGTCAGGTAGCGCTCGACAGGGCAGTTGCGCAGCAGGTTATCAACGAGGCACAAACACCAATTGACCAGACAGATGACCTCATTACCTACTTCAAAGTAAACCGTAGTATGGGGAAAGACCCTCGATTAACCCCTATTATACAAAAAAGGGACCGGGCTGCCGAACTCTTATCGGATGCAAACGACCTCCTCCCGAAAAACGATTTCTCCGGGGCAAAGGACAAGGCATTACAGTCATCAGACATGGCCACAGAAAGTTATAATGCGGCCCTTGCATTAAGGAAGGAAATTGGTGAGGCCAATCCGCTGGATTCTGTAACAAAAGGTATTGGAGGAATTTTTGGAGGTGCGGCCAGCGGACTTGGCAGCATCCTTATCTACATCGCGATAATAGCCGTTATTGCGGTGGTCGTTGTAATCGGAATAATTCTCTATCGTCGCCGGAGTTCCGACTGGGATGAGCTTGCATAGTAATTGTTACTGTTAATACCATTTTTTTATCACGGGTTCCGGCCCTGTTCAAATTTGTCAAGTGCGTCTCGCAGATTCAGGTTTATCCAGCTCTTTTAACAGGCTATAATTAAGCTTTATGAATCTGGATGATTCAGAATATAATCCCTCTTTCTCGCACTTTCCCGCTGCCGGGGTCCCGGTTGAGATAAGGGGGCCTCTGTTTCGCTTAATTATTCCAGGGGTGCAAGGCAGCTGACCCCTTCACGGGGAATATCCTATAGTGGGCGTACATGGAGGGTCAAACCCGTCTCTACTAGCTCACCATGCTATTTCTTTTCAAGAAGTGGCGGGATTCCTGCAAAGGCGATTGCTCCTGACGATGTCTACGCTCCAGGGGCCTCTGCTGGTCACATATTGATAGTATCCCGGGAAAGGGTGAACGGGAGATAGGAGAAGTTCATACGCCTGTCGTTGGATTTCAACTGCGGGAACTCAATTTCAAAGAGAATATCCTGTGCTTATTTGAAAATTAGAAAAGAGTCGTCACACTACCGGTTTACCTGATATCTTGGTAAGATTTGACAGCGGATTGGGGTAAATAAGGGGGACGGGAGTACCCTTAGGGGCCCCGGTACCGGTCGATAATGCGAAGTTCCATGTTTTACCCCCGCTTTCCGGCCCGTTCATCATTACTTCATCAGCGGTGGTACCGATCCGGGTAAAAATATCGAGGTTAATACTACCCATCTTACCATCACGTTTGAAATAATACTCCGGGATACGGTTCTCATTATCAATTACTGAGAACCAGTACGAGAGTTTGTAGGTCCTTTTATGGTAACCCTTCAGTTCAGGATAGCTCTCGAGATCATGGGTGATGACCATATCAGGCAGCTGTCTGTAGATCTCGTCAGTATTAAGGACTTCGCCATAGAACCGGACTTTATCCCAGCCATGACCGCGATCGTACCATGGGAGTGGCCAGTAATCTTTCGATGCAATTACAACGAGATCTGATGCATCGATAATCTTCATGATCGTGCGGACGTCCTCCGAGTTCTGCACCTGGACGATAGGCTCGTTTACATCTGTGGGGACGAATGCAACATGCCATGTCATCACAATAAGGAACACACACGTGATAAGTGCAATCACCATCTTCTTCTGGGTCATCATGTAGACGGCAACAAAGATCATCGGTAATAACTGGTGGATGATGAGCCACGGTACTTTTTCCCCTATATATGCATATGCTGCAAGCGAAATAACGAGCCAGAACAGGCAGAACACAAAAAAGTCATCCCGCTTATCCTTTATAACAGGATGCACCTTCCTGCGTTCTATTTGCCTGATACTTGTTGTGACAAGCTCATGTGTAGATGACTCCGGTCCTGGTGGGGTTTTAATCCGGTTGAAATATCCGGCAAATCTTGCAATGCCGTTTTTCAGCCGGCCTCCTTTTCCCGCAAACTGTACAATACCAACAATCGCAAAGATAATAATTGGCACCTCGTATAACAGGAACAGTAGGATATAGAAGAACCAGGGCCCGCAGATACGACACTGGCCATGCATTGCTGTCCAATGGTTCCATGCTTTCATCAATCCCGTTTCAAGGACCTCGTAATGCATCCCGAATGATGAATACAGGATTACAAGAATAGCAACAGCAAGCAGGATGCCGGCAAGTGCATCACGTTTCCAGGTCTCTGGAAGCACAATTTTTTTACTGACAAGAAGATAAAGCCCGAAAACCAGGAAGATCAGGAGGAACAGCGGCATATCTTCTTTAAGCGCCATCCCGCCGGCCACTCCTATTCCTGCCAGCAATGCATACCGTAGCTTGCCGGAATTCAGGTAATAGAGCAGTGCGACAAGGATCAGCAGGGTGAAGAACAGCTGAAATATATCATGGCGCAGGAACCGGGAAAAATAGACCAGGTCAGGGGAAATTGCCACGAATAATGCAGCAATAAGTGCCTGTCTTTTGTCGAGGTACCCGAGCCGGTAAATAAAATAAATGAGTGGTACCAGCAGTACCCCGAACAGGGCTGGGAGTAGACGGGCGATAAGATCAGACTGGCCGAATAACCAGTACATCCCTGCGGTCAGGTAATAAAGTAACGGGCCGTGGTACATCGGATCATAACTGTAAGCCCCTTTTGTTACGAGCTCGTAGGCAAACCAGGCATGAATTGCCTCGTCATGGTGTAACAGTTTCAGGTCCAGGAAGGCAAACCGAAGAAATACGGTAAGGATTATTATTAAAAGGAAACATCTCTCAACCGAGAGCCGCTTTGTTATTCCGGAAAAAAAATTGGCGGCTGACACGCCGTCCCTCAGCTCTCAAGAACTATCTCGATGCCGATATCTTTCGGGACCTGTGTGCGCATCAACTGGCGGAGTGCACGTTCGTCCGCATCAATATCGATGAGTCTTTTGTGGACACGCATCTGCCAGCGGTCCCATGTTGCAGTCCCTTCCCCGTCCGGGCTTTTCCTGATAGGGACTACCAGTTTCTTTGTAGGGAGGGGAATTGGACCAGCCAGATTCACGCCGGTGCGTTCCGCAATCTCCTTGATACGGTTGCATACCATCTCTACTTTCTTGAAATCCGTGCCTGTAAGGCGTATTCTGGCTTTTTGCATAACGTTTCACCAAAAAATGTATTGATATTATCTCATCTGTTTGGGCTGGACCGCAATACACATACCTGCTGCGATCGTCGATCCCATATCACGGATGGCGAACCTTCCGAGCTGCGGGAGGTCCTTGACATTCTCGATGACCATTGGTTTGGTCGGCTTGACCTGAACGATTGCCGCATCACCTGATTTAAGGAATGTCGGGTTCTCTTCTTTGGTCTGACCGGTACGCGGGTCGAGTTTCTTTTTCAGCTCGACGAAGGTACACGCAGTCTGGGTTGTGTGACAGTGGAATACCGGCGTGTAGCCGATAGTGATTGCACTTGGGTGCTGGAGAATGACGATCTGTGCGGTAAATTCATCAGCAACAGTCGGTGGTGCTTCTGCAGGACCACATACATCCCCACGGCGGATGTCACCCTTACCAATACCACGGACGTTAAACCCGACGTTGTCGCCAGGCAGTGCCTGCGGGATTTCTTCGTGGTGCATCTCAATAGACTTGATTTCCCCGTCCTTGTTAGCCGGCTGGAAAGAAACTTTCATTCCTTTCTTCATTATTCCGGTTTCAACACGGCCGACCGGTACAGTCCCGATACCCGAGATACTGTAAACGTCCTGGATTGGAAGCCTGAATGGCTTGTCGGTTGGTTTTTCCGGCTCTTTTAAGGTGTCGAGCGCCGGGATGAGTGCCGGGCCTGTATACCATGGTGTTTCAGGGCTGTTTGCCTTAATATTGGTACCGCCGAGAGCGCTGATAGGGATAAAGAGAATTTCCGCAGGTTTGTACCCTACCATCGAGAGGAGTGCCGAGAGGTCTTTCTTGACTTCTTCAAACCGCTTCTGGTCGTACTTGACGGCGTCCATCTTGTTGATGGCGATAATGAGCTGGGTTATACCGAGTGTCCTTGAAAGGAAAACATGCTCCTTGGTCTGGTCCATTACACCATCGGCTGCTGCCACGACGAGAATTGCCGCGTCGGCCTGTGATGCACCGGTGATCATGTTCTTGACGAAGTCCCTGTGTCCAGGACAGTCCACGACGGTAAAGTAGAACTTTGCCGTATCGAACCGCTTGTGAGCGATATCAATGGTGATACCTCTCTCCCGTTCTTCCTTCAGGTTGTCCATAACCCAGGCGAACTCGAATGTTGCCTTTCCCTTTGATTCGGCTTCTTTACGGTACCCTTCGATAATATGCGCGGGTACAGCTCCAGTCTCAAACATCATCCGACCAACGGTAGTAGACTTCCCGTGGTCAATGTGTCCGATGACTGCCAGATTCATGTGAGGCTTATCAGCTGCCATAACCATCCTCCGATAAATATGGGACTGTCTCTCTACAGCCTATTTATGCGAGTATTACTTATTGGAAACGCATCTATATTAATCATTTCGATAAGCCCGAATGGCGGCAATTCCCCGGATTTCCAAGTAAACCGGTAGAGTGATATCACGGAATGATGTATCTTCCGGGTAGTTATGAAGACATTGCCTATGCACCGCGATGAAAAAAAAAGCGACGCGACTATTGAATGCAGCACAGGAATATTGTCTGTATACCGCTACTGCGCATATTGTAAACACTGCCGCGGTATCCGTATGGGGTCACGTGTATACCCTGCGCCACAGGAGCAGGTCCTGAACAATATACGGCGGGGTGCTGCAGATGATGAAGGACTTATGAATGCTGCTCTCCAGTTTAACCTTCTCGTCCGTGATGGCGATGCGGTTGAATGTGACGATGATGCAGGTACCGGGTACCAGAGCCGGTACCGGTGAATTTCCGGGGTTACGTGGGTTTCAGGTCGTTTCTTTCGATGCTGCAACCTTTGACGTAATCTCGGTCTTAAACTGCTCAAAATGGAGTTCATCCATCTGTTCGTAGAGGTGTCTGCCACTCCAGGCCCGCCGGTAAATCCAGGTTACGACTTTTTCTACCACATCTGCTACCTCTTCCGGGTCTGAAAGTGATACCAGTTCACGGCCGATATGAGGGTGCCGCCCTCTCCGCCCCCCGACTGTTACCAGGTAACGGACGCCCCTGGATTTTAAAAGGTCAAACGGACAGGAGCGAATGCAGGTACCACAACTGACACAGAGGTCTTCATTGAGCACAGATATCCCGTTTTTAATGCTTATGGCCTCTTCGCGGCAATATTCAACACAACTGCCACAGCCGGTACACATCCCTGGCGTCCGGAGGGGGTCAACCCTGCCGCTGATGCCGATTTCGTTCAGCATCGGGCTCGTACAGCCATTTGGACATCCTGAAATCGAAATACGAACTTTTACCGGCATTTCCTTCCCGAAAAGGCGCTGGTCGATCATTTTTGCGATCTTCCCCGAATCAATATTGGCAAAAACACAACGTTCGAGTCCGGGACAGGCAACAATATTTACTATTTCGTCCCGTTCTGAACCTATCGGTGTCCCGTTTTTCTCAAGGTCAGCAGCTAGTTTTGGGAGTATTTTCGGGTCAACATGCGGGATCTCGATCGTCTGCCGGGTGGTAAGGTGGATCATGTCCTTACCATATCGCTTCATAATTTTCGCAATTCCCTGGACCTGCCCGATGGTAACGATCCCTGCCGGAATTCTTGTTCTGACGGTGCAGAAATCGGCATCCCGCTCGGTTATTACCCCGCCCTTCATATGTATCTCGGTATCACGCTTCATCTGATCACACGTACCCCTGAATCGTTTTTAAACTGTATGATAGTTCATATTGTTACCGGGTTCACATCAGCACAAATGAAATAATGACCAATGCCCTGGTGATCTCGTTTGAAGCACCAACCACGTCACCGTTTATACCTCCAAAAGCCCTCCTGGAGACTGCAAGCAGAACAAGTGGGACAATTACCATAAGTGCGGCAGCGGCAACGAGTTTCAGGGGTGAGACCGGTAACAGCACAAGGGGGATGCAGAGAATGGCGGCATACAGTATGAAGCGTGGATGACTCTGTTCGTGGAGGTAGGCGTGGATCCCCTCCCGGAACGGTTTACCAACCGCTGTAAGGAGGGCCATCGAAAATTTTGCACATACCTCGGACAGGACCAGGACCCAGATGAACGGGTATGCAGCCTGAAGACCTGCCCATGTCATCAGGACAATTGTAACAGCGAGGGCGAATGCCCCCGTCCCGATCTGCCTGTCGGTGAGGGCACCGATTCTTTTCTCCCTCCCACCATGGGCCATCAGGCCGTCACCAAGATCGAGGAGCCCGTCAAAATGGTTGCAGCCGGTAATCAGGAACAGACCTGCGATGGCAAAGGCAGCTGCTATTGCAGGGTCATCTATCCAGAAGGATACGAGGGCTGCAAATCCACCCGTTACGTAGCCCGCAACAGGGTACAGCCATGTACGTTTGGCAAAATATTCAAATTCCTGCGGTTTGCCGAGGGGCAGGACCGTGCAGAACTGTAACAGGGAAATGATCGATTTCAGACACATTCGAAACATTCAGTATAAAGGCGCGAGGTACACCCGGCAATCAGTCCCGCAACGGCATCATCGAGGAATGGCCCGAGCGTTCCAAGAATTCCCGGCTTTTTCTGGTCGTAACGGGTAAATTCAAACCGTGCATACGTACCACCAATACATTCTGCAATCGCCATGCCGATAATCTCATCCGAGAGAAGAAAGACAGGGTCGTCTTGTATCTCTGAATCCTTTCGTTTCCAGTAGAGTTCGTCCTCCAGTAGGATTGCACCAAGTAACAGGGAAGAGACATTCGGGTCATTGAAGCTCTTCAGTATCTTGGCATGCAACACGCCCCTTGCTTCGGCGGCCTCCATCCCGTGACCTACGTACAATTCCATCGCACTATCAACGATCGCCCCTGTTGTCACACCCTTCTCCAGCAGGCGTTGCTCGATCTCAAACATTATCATAGTAGTTCTCCCGCCTGTAATTATAGAGTGCGTTTGGCCGGGTGGCCGGCACCGGTATTTTGTATGTCCTCAAAAAAAAAAAACAATCAGCACCCGGGATACCTTGATGAATGAAAAAAACAGTGATAGTAAGGTACACAGGGCAGGGGCCGGTGATTGTCCCCAGGTTTTGATTAAGAATGGAATTTGTTTCCCGTCATGATTTGAAAAGGGCAGATAACCCGCTTTTTATCGGGATCCTTGCAAACACCATGCTCTCAACGGTCCCGGGAGTTTCCGGTGCAGGGCCAACCGCTGAGAAAACCCTTCTGACACCGGTGCTCGATGCCGAGCTTATTACGAACGGAGCAATCACCAGCCTGCCTGTCAGGCCAAATACCCCCACCGGCTGCCCGACGCCGGCAACAATTACGAGGGCCATGATGGAGCTCCTTGACATGGCCCCGCTGTTTGTTAACGCAGGGCTTGTGCATACCCCAACGGTGCCCTGCCTGGACCTCTATGGCTCCCCCGGAGAGGACCCGCGGTACTCAGACGCCGTTCCCGCTGCGAACGATATTTTTTTAAAAGGCGAGTTTTTGGGGCGTTTTTTATCCCGGTACTCCGATCTCCTTGTCATTGGGGAATGTGTTCCCGGGGGGACAACAACTGCGCTTTGCGTATTACGGGCACTCGGCTACCCGGCCAGGGTGAGCAGCAGTTACATTAAGAACCCGGCAGGTATCAAGGAGGAGATCTGGAATGCCGTACAGGCACGGACAGCAGGTTTCAACATGGACCATCCTATCGATATTGTCAGGATCACCGGGGATCCCATGATGGCAGCAGCTGCGGGAATAGCCAGTGGCTCCAAAGGACGGGTCCTCCTTGCAGGGGGAACCCAGATGCTCGCCGTGGCAGCGTTATTAAAGGCAATGGGTAAAGATTTGCCTGGTATTGCAATGACCTGCTATGTCAGGAATGACCTGGATGCTGATATTACGGGTACAGGCCAGGCGATTGGTGCAGAGGTTTTCTCGGTGGACCCGGGCTTTGGCGAAATCGGGCACCCGGGGCTTGCACGGTACTGTATCGGAGAGGTGAAGGAAGGGATGGGTGCGGGTGGAGCAATGTTCCTTGCGAGCCTGCAGGGGTTCACTGTGGAACGTATCAGGCACCAGATCTTTTCGACCGTCAGCAGGTACCATTGAACAGGACTTATCATCCCCTACGTCCAAACTTCTCCCGCGAATGCTCCCTATCTATGTAGTAAATAATTTTGGGCAGTTTAACCACCTGATCCAGCGGATGCTTCGTGATCTCGATATTGACTCGGTAATGATCAGCAACACCAT